>NZ_KV814044.1:142619-184505 GCF_001813815.1 Corynebacterium sp. HMSC076D02 | reverse complement strand
GTAAAAGAAGCGGAACTAAACCCAGGACGCTTCATGCAGGTTCTGTCCGGTTTTGAGCAGGAATGGGGCTTTCGATGGTTGTTTTGGAGTGGGCCCCGCTTGGTTATAGCGCTTGTGGTGCGTAAAGTAGAGGTTTCTGTCTTGTCCTTTATGGCCTGTAAACTAGGCCGGTAGTAACGGACGAGTTTTAATCAAGAAGAGAGTAAGGCTAGATGTCTGAGCGCAGTTTCAACGATCGTAAGGGCGGCTCCGGCCGTGGGAACTACGGTGACCGCAAGAACGGTGGCCGTGACAACCGCCGTGGTGGTGGCCGTGGCTACGGTCGTGGTGAGGACCGCGATAGCCGTGATAGCCGTCGCGGCGGCCGCGATGGCTGGGATGGGGACCGCCGTAATGGCTTTCGTGACCGCAACGATCGCGGTGGCCGTGGAAATCGCGACGAGCGTCGAGGCAACGACCGTCGCAATGACGCACGCGGCAATGATCGCCGTGGTGGCGGTCGCGGACATGGCGGTAAGCGCTTCGATAAGGCACATCCGCAGAGTTCCGGTTACCGCGAAGAGCGCATTAACCGTCGTATGACTGACCCCGATCTGCCTTCCGATATCAACATCGAGGACCTGGATCCGTCGGTGCTGCAGGACCTGCGCTCCTTGTCCAAGGAGAACATGGAGGCCGTCGCCAAGCACCTGATTATGGCCGGCACCTGGATGGATGATGATCCAAAGCTGGCACTGCGTCATGCGCGAGCCGCCAAGGACCGTGCCGGCCGCGTTGCTGTTGCACGCGAGGCCAATGGTGTCGCGGCGTACCACGCGGGCGAATGGAAGGAAGCCCTGTCGGAGCTGCGCGCAGCGCGTCGAATCTCCGGTGGTCCAGGTCTGCTGGCTGTGATGGCCGACTGCGAGCGCGGGCTGGGTCGGCCTGAAAAGGCGGTCGAGCTCGGTCGCAGCGAGGAAGCACGCGAGTTGGATGGCGATTCCGCGATCGAGCTCGCCATTGTCGTCGCCGGCGCACGCATCGATATGGGTCAGGCAGAGTCTGCCGTTGTCACCATGCAGCGCGCTAACCCCAACAAGGAAGACCGCGGTGTTTCCGCATGCCGCTTGTCCTATGCCTACGCCAATGCGCTGCTGGAAGCAGGCCGCAAGGAGGAGGCCAAGGAGTGGTTCAAGCATGCAGTCAAAATTGATGAAGGAGACTGGACCGACGCCGCCGAACGCCTAGCAGAGATTTAGCTATGAATATTCTCAAAGCCCACGATTCGTTGTTGCTTGACCTTGATGGCACCGTTTGGGAAGGCGGCCAGCCGCTGCGCTGCGTCGTGGATGTTATTAACTCCTGTGGCGTTCCCGCCGTTTACGTCACCAACAATGCCTCCCGGAGCCCGGAGGCTGTGGCTTCGATGCTTTCTGAGATCGGTCTGCTAGCCGATCCGGAACACATCGTGACTTCCGCTCAGGCTTCTTTGGTGCTCATGGCCGTGGAAATCCCGGCTGGCTCCAAGGTTCTCGTTATCGGTGCAGAGTCCTTCCGCACGCTCACGCGTGAAGCTGGATACCAGGTGGTAGACAGCGCCGAGGATAAGCCCGCAGCAGTGGTCCAGGGAATGGATAAGGCGATTGGTTGGAAGGAGCTATCCGAAGCTGCTTACGCCATCAACAACGGCGCTAAGTTCTTCGCCACCAATCTGGATACCTCGTTGCCCACCGAGCGTGGCTTCGCCGTGGGCAATGGTGCCCTCGTGGGGGCAGTCGCGGCGTCGACTGGCGTGGAGCCCATCTCCGCCGGCAAACCGGAGCCTGCAATGTTTACCTACGCGGCGAAAAAGGTCGGGTCGAAGAAACCTCTTGCCGTGGGCGACCGCCTAGACACCGATATTGCCGGTGGCAATGCAGCGGCGATGGACACTTTCCACGTGCTCACCGGTGTATCGGGAGAGCTGGAGCTCATCGAGGCCCCGGTAGCCCAGCGCCCGAACTTCATCGGTGCGGGCTTCCACGAGCTGTCGCTGCCCGTTGCGGTGGCAAAGCCCGGCGCACAGGGCGATTTCCGCGCCCGCTGCGACGGATATGACATTGTGCTGCAGGGCGGAAACGAAAAATCCACCTCCATCCAGGCGCTGCGCACCGTTCTTGAGGTTGCCTGGGCCATGCCTGAGCCGCCACGCTATATCCAGCCGCGCAGCGAGTTTGCTGAGAAGGCAGTAGCTGCATGGCGATAAAGCCACACGATCCGCGCGCCGTCATGGCGACCGAGGAAGTCGACGCCGCGATGTCTGAAATCCTGGGCCAGCCCGCGACGTCGCTCAGCGAAGAAGTAGCCCAACTAGATAACGCCCACGCCGTGCTGCGTGAGGCCTTGCAGGAGAACTAATGCCACCACAACGGCGTCGTTTGGATGCAGAACTCGTCCGCAGGAAGATCGCTCGTTCTAGGGAACAGGCCGTCGAGATGATCAAGGCCGGCCGCGTTACCGTGGGCGGATTCAAGGCCAGCAAACCCGCGACCGTCGTAGAGCCGGAAGTCTCCATCAAGGTTGAGGCGGCTGACAATGATGACTGGGCTTCCCGCGGAGCACATAAACTGCTCGGGGCGCTTGAGGCCTTCGACGTCGACTTGAAAGATAAGCGTGTTCTCGACGCCGGCGCCTCCACCGGTGGTTTCACCGACGTGTGCCTGCGAAAAGGGGCTCGCGAGGTGCTCTCCGTCGACGTGGGCTACGGACAGCTGCTGTGGCGCCTGCAGAACGACGAGCGCGTAAAGGTACTCGACCGTACCAACATCCGCAATCTTGATCTAGACATCACCGAGGGGCCTTGTGATGCCATGGTGGGTGATCTTTCCTTCATCTCTTTGAAGCTGGTCTTGCCCGCCATCGTCGATGTGATGGCAGAGGGCGCATGGCTGCTGCCCATGGTCAAGCCGCAGTTTGAGGTCGGCAAAGACCGTATCGGCGCTGGCGGCGTCGTTCGTTCGTCGGAGCTGCGTCAGGAGGTCACTGAGGAGGTGGCGCGCTTTGCGCAGACCTTGGGGGTTAGCGTCAAAGGCGTGGCAGCCTCACCGCTCCCGGGACCTAGCGGAAACGTGGAGTATTTCCTGTGGCTGGTCAAAGACGGCCAGGTAACCAAAGATGAAGATATCGCTGAGATGGTGCGCACCGCCATTGAGGAAGGGCCACAGTGAAGCGCGAAATTCTGCTTGTCCCGCACGCCAGCCGTGCAGACAACCTCGAGTCCACTATCCGCGCTGCTGAGATTCTCCAGGAGGCCGGCATCACGGTCCGCGTCAGCGCGCCGGAACACGTGCTGCCAGAGTTGCAGCACGTTGAGCACACCCCGGCTGCGGCCGCAGGCTGCGAGCTCGTCCTCGTCCTAGGCGGCGATGGCACCTTCCTGCGTGCTGCCGACATGGCTCGCGCAGTCGATGTCCCGGTGTTGGGCATCAACCTGGGCCACGTGGGCTTCCTCGCGCAATGGGAAGCGGAATCCTTGGAGCGCGCGCTCGTGCGCGTTATCGATTGCGACTACGAGGTAGAGGACCGCCTTACTCTCGACGTCGAGGTCACTGACCGCTCAGGCAAGCTCATCGAGCGCGGTTGGGCACTCAACGAGGCCTCCATTGAAAACCTCAACCGTTCCGGTGTGCTGGACGCCATCTTGGAAATCGATGGCCGCCCGGTATCTTCCTTTGGCTGCGACGGCGTGCTAATTTCCACGCCGACTGGTTCCACCGCCTATGCCTTCTCCGCCGGCGGCCCGGTTCTCTGGCCATCCCTGGACGCACTCCTCGTGGTTCCCAACAACGCCCACGCGCTGTTTACCAAGCCGATGGTGGTCTCTCCACTGTCCAAGGTCGCGGTAGAGTCGGCCTCGGCTACCTCTCCGGCAATCGTCATCTTGGATGGTTTCCGCGAAATCGCGATGCCGCCTGGTTCGCGTGTGGAGGCGGTGCGCGGTGCGCATCCGGTCAAGTGGGTGCGCCTGGATGACCAACCCTTTACGGATAGGTTGGTATCTAAGCTCCGATTGCCAGTGCACGGCTGGCGCGGCCCGCAAAGCTAGGCTTTTTAAAAGAAAGGCAGGTGTGGCACAGACATGCTCGTTGATATCACTATCGAGGACTTAGGCGTCATTGAGCGCTCTGCGGCGGAGTTCGCGGAAGGCCTTACCGTCTTAACCGGCGAGACCGGCGCTGGTAAGACCATGGTTGTCACCGGCCTGCGCCTTCTGGCTGGCGGCCGTGCCGACGCCTCCCGCGTGCGTGACGGTGCACAGAAAGCAGCAGTGGAGGGGCGCTTTGCCACAGGTCGTGCGGCAGCCGCCGAGGTCGTGGAGTCCGTCGGTGGCGTCGCTGACGAGAATGGCGAATATATCGCCTCCCGAACGGTGTCGGCGGCTGGCCGCTCCCGCGCCTACCTGGGCGGGCGCGCGGTGCCTGCTGCAACGCTGGGTGATTTTTCTTCCCACGTTTTAACGGTGCACGGCCAAAACGATCAGCTGCGTCTTCTTGCCCCCGAACAGCAATTGGCCGCGGTTGATCGTTCGGAGCCTGCAGTTGCTAAGGTCCGCGAGACCTACACCGAGGCTTTTCGCACCTGGCGCGACCTAGCCAAGGACTATAAGCGCCGCACGGAATCGCGCCGCGAGCTGGCGCAAGAGGTAGATCGCCTGCAATTTGCAATCAATGAAATTGGTGAGGTCGCCCCAGAACCGGGCGAGGACACCGAGCTTGTTACCCTCATCCAGCGCTTGCAGGACGTTGATACCTTACGCGAGGCGGCAGCGACCGCGCTTTCGGCCGTAGACGGCGATGATTCTTTTGGCGAGGCCGAGGCTGCCTCCGCATTGTTGGGCCGTGCCAGCACCGCGTTGGTGGGCTCTAGCGATAAGGAGCTCGCGGCATTGGGTGAACGCTTGAGCGATATCACCAGCCAGGTCTCCGATATCGCCGCTGAGCTGGGCACGTACCTAGAATCGCTACCTGCCGACCCAAACCTGCTCGAAGAATCGCTGCGCCGTCAGCAAGATCTGAAGCAGCTGACCCGCAAGTATGCCGCTGACATCGACGGCGTTTTGGCTTGGCGTGACGCCGCGGCAGAAAAACTCGACTCCATGGATACCTCCGCCGAGGTTTTGGAAGAGCTCAAGGCTAAGGTCATGGAGGCCGAGAAACAAATGGTAGCTAAGGCCAGCGCGCTGACCAAGGCCCGCAAGAAGGCCGCGAAGAACTTAAGTATGCAGGTCACCGAGGAGATCCACGGACTTGCCATGCCGAATTCCGCGCTCAACGTGGAAATCCGGGAAGCGAAGTATTCCAAGACCGGTGCCGACGAGGTGGAGTTTCAACTCAACGGCAAGCCGCTGGCAGGCGCGGCCTCTGGCGGCGAGCTTTCCCGCGTCATGCTGGCGCTGGAGGTCGTGCTGGCGGATGGAGATGGCGCGACCATGGTCTTCGACGAGGTCGACGCCGGCGTGGGCGGCCGCGCCGCGGTAGAAATCGGGCGTCGCCTAGCGCGTCTAGCTACCTCCAACCAGGTCATCGTGGTCACCCACCTGCCACAGGTTGCCGCCTATGCAGATAGTCACCTGCATGTCTCGAAGGAGAAATTCACCTCCGGTGTCAGCGATCTCAGCGCTAGCGAGCGGGTAGAAGAACTTGCCCGCATGCTCGCAGGTCTGGATGATACTGAGACTGGCCGCGCGCACGCCCAGGAATTATTCGATCGCGCCCAGGCAGAAGTGGCAGCGTTCCGCGCGCCTTCCACAATTTAAGTTTGTGACGGGGGACAATGGCAAGTATGAGTCTGTTTTCCCGTAACTCCGATCTGCCTGGTGAACACGGTGCGCTGCGTGACTGCACCCCGGGCGGAAAGGGCATGAAGAAGTTCGTCGAAGGTGACTTTGCCGTCATCAATGCCGCCAATATTTCCCGCCAGGAAGCGCAGATGCTGGTCGATATCAAGCCTGCAGCTGTCCTGAACGTCGCAGAATTTACCACCGGGTCCATCCCGAACTACGGCCCACACATGCTGTTGGACGCTGGTGTGACCCTGATCGAGGGCGTGGGCGAGGAATTCGTCTCCAGCTTTAAGGACGGCAAAAAGGCGCGCATTAATGAGGAAGGCGCCGTCTTCATTGGCGATACCGAGGTGGCCACGGGCAAGGTTGTGAGCCGCGAGAAGGCCGAGAAGAATTTTTCCTCCGCACAACGCGAGCTGATTGACCATATGGAAGCTTTCTTCGGCAACTCCATCGAGTTCATCCATTCCGAGGGCCCGCTGCTTATCGACGGCCTGGGCGTTCCGGATTCCGGCACCGAGATGGCAGGCCGCAAGGTGTTGGTTGTCTCGCCGTCCACGGACCATCGCAACAAGGTGAAGCTGCTGCGCAACTTCATCCGCGAATACGAGCCGATCATCATTGGTGTGGATTCTGCAGCAGATACCGTGGTGGATTTGGGCTATAAGCCGCATTTTATTGTCGGTGATCCTTCCGAGATTAGCTCCGAGACTCTGCGCTGCGGTGCGCGCGTTATCTTGCCTGCAGATCCAGACGGCACCGCGGAGGGCCTTGAGCGCATCCAAGACCTAGGCATCGGTGCGATGACCTTCCCGGCGGCAACAGACTCCGCCACCGATCTTGCGCTGCTGCTGGCTGATTATCACGGCGCCCAGATGATTGTGCAGGTCGGGCGCTCCCTGGACCTGGACGATATCTTTGCTAAGCAAGAGCACGCTACTCCGGCTGCGATGCTTTCCCGTATGAAGGCGGGCACGCGCCTGGTGGATGCCGATTCCGTCATCAACCTTTACACCAACCCGAGCTCCGGCGGCATCGGATGGCTCTGGGCTCTGCTTGGCATCCTGGTTGCGCTGGCCGTGATAGTCATCATCGTGGGCTTGGGCGGCGACGCTTCCTTCGGTCAGAACCTCATCGATACCTGGAATAACTTTGCTTTGAGCGTGCAAGGATGGTTTAAGTAATGGCGGGGAAGTCACTTCTTGTTGCTGGTCTTGGTTTCGGCACCGCCGTGGGCGTGGCCTTGGGAGCGCTGGCGATTGCTCCGAATATGCCGTCGGGCGGCGCCGGGGGCGATTCATCGCTACGCGAGGAGTTCCAGAAGAAGGCTCAGAATGAGGAAGTGCTCAAGGCACAGGCAGACTCTAGCGACTCCGTCCTTGACAAACTGGCTCCCGTCGTAGTTGATGGCAGCTTGGCGCAGCGTCCCGTGCTAGTAATCTCGACTGGGGAAGCCAGCGAGGGCGACGTGCGCGCAATCCGCAGCTTGCTCAAGTCCGCGGATGCCGAAGATGCCGGCGAGATCAAGCTAACGGACGAGTTCTACCGCCAGGAGGGCGCGGATAAGCTGCTTTCTTTGGTTACTAGCGCATTGCCGGCGGGTGCCAAGCTTGATCCCAAGAAGGTAGATGCAGGCACGCACTCCGGCCAGGCCCTGGCCGCGGCCTTGCTGATGGATCCAAAGACCACCGAGCCACTGGCTTCAACCAAGGACCGCGCGAACCTGCTGCAGGCGCTGCGCGATGCAGGCTATATCGACTATGAAGACGGCACTATTTTGCCTGCACAGGCCGTGGTTTACGTCGGTGGTAAGGGCTTTCCTGGTTACTACACCGATCAGACGGTCAATTTCCTAGAGGCCCTAGACGCGGCCGGCGGAAACACTGTGGTGGCAGCACGCGTAGAGCAAGCTGCCGAAGGTCGCGTCATTGGCAAGCTGCGTGAGGCCAAATCCGCAATCTCGACGGTGGACTCCATCGACCGCACCACCTCGCGCATGGCCGCGGTTATGGCGGCAAAGGAGCAGCTCGACGGAGGCAAGGGTGCCTATGGTGCTGCTTCCTCAGCCGATGCGGCGGCGCCGAGCCTGCCGGAGGATCTCTAAATGGCTCATGACTTCGAGGTACGCAGCAGTGAGCTGCTTCTCGACGCCCCGATTATCGCAGTGCGCCGGGACGAAGTAGTGATGCCGGGCGGGACCACCGCCTACCGTGAGGTAGTAGAGCACTTTGGCGCTGTGGCTATCGTCGCGGTGGATGATGAAGAGCGCATCGCCATGGTCAATCAATATCGCCGTAGTGCGGATAGGCGCCTGTGGGAGCTTCCTGCTGGCTTGCTCGACATCAAGGGGGAGGACGAACTCACCGGAGCGAAGAGGGAACTGCAGGAAGAAGCCGGGTTGGCCGCTGAAGACTGGTCCGTGCTTGCGGATATAATCACCTCGCCGGGCTTCTGCGAGGAAGCCGTGCGCGTGTTTTTATCCCGTGGGTTAAGTGCTGTCCCGCGAATGGATGCTGAAGGCGATGAGGAAGCCGACATGGACTTCGCGTGGGTGCCGCTTGATGAGGCGGTCGATCGAGTGATTTCTGGTGACATCGTCAATTCGATAGCGGCCACCGGCATCTTGGCGGCCTATGTTGTTTATCGCGGCGGCCGCAAGACGCGTAGCGTGGACGAGCCTTTCGAGCTGCGCCCGACCGCGATGGCTGCGCGTCGCCCTGGCCCTGACTTGAAGAAGCTGTGAAGGCGGAGGGACTAGCTGCGACGTGGCTCAACCACCTAGCGGTGGAAAGAGGCGCTTCGGCCAATACCTTGAGCAACTATCGCAGGGATGTGCGTCGCTATTTGGGCTGGCTGGCTGACAATGGGGTGGATGATTTAGCGGCAGTCGACCGTGGCATGGTTGAAAACTACCTGAAGTTTTTGCGCGGCTCGATGGCCGCGTCGTCGGCAAGCAGGGCTCTCATCGTCGCCCGTGGGCTGCACAAGTTCGCCGTGGCTGAGGGCATCCTCGATGTGGATGTGGCTAGTGAAGTGACTCCTCCGAAGAATGCGCAGCACCTGCCGGAAACCCTGCAGATTGAGGAGGTAGAAAAGCTACTCGATTCGGTGCCTACGGGGGAAGTGGCCACTCCGATTGATATTCGCGACCGTGCGCTGCTGGAATTGCTCTACGGCACGGGTGCACGCATCACGGAGGTCACCTCTTTAACTGTTGATGATGTAACCGAAAACGATGGCATGTTGATGCTAACCGGTAAGGGCGATAAGCAGCGCTTGGTTCCGGTGGGATCACAGGCGCAAAAGGCCGTGGAGGAGTACTTGGTGCGGGGCCGGCCGGTTCTGTCGAAGGGCAAGTCCCATGCACTATTTCTCAATACGCGCGGTGGGAATCTGTCTCGCCAAAGCGCATGGGCGGTGTTGAAACAGGCCGCCGCGCGGGCCGGGATTAAAAAGTCAATCTCACCGCACACGCTGCGCCACTCCTTTGCCACGCACCTATTAGAAGGCGGTGCGGACGTGCGTACCGTGCAGGAGCTGCTGGGGCATTCCTCGGTGACAACGACTCAGATCTATACCCACGTCACTGCGGATTCTCTGCGCGAAGTCTGGCGCACGGCGCATCCCAGGGCTTAGGCTTAAACGAATTTAAAAATAGACAGGAAAGTAAGTAGAACATGCTGAAAAATCTTGCCGGTGTAACGCGCGGGGCAAAGCTGGCTGCCGCAACAGCGGTAGTGGCGATGGTGCTGGCGGTAGCGCCTGCGCAGGCACAGGACGCCTCAGTCTCTGTCCCAGCGGGCCAAACTTCGACCGTGTCTTTACCGGTCCCTGTGGACGTAAGTTATGCCGGTGAGGGCTGGAACATCAATGCCTCCGGCGGATCAGCCACGATTACCGCACCGCCCGAAGGCGGCCAAGTCACGGTGCCGGTAACCTACGAAGGCACGACCATTAGCCTGACGCTCGTGGCCGATGGTTCGGTCACCCAGGAAGACCTGAATAATGCAGGCGAGGACATCGCCAATGGCGGAGACGGCGGGGCAGTGCTGCATGGCGGCGGTGCTGGTGACGGTAGCGGTGAGGGCGCTGGCGGCGGTGATAACGGCGACGGTGGTTCTGCTGGTGAAGATTCTAGTTCCGGGACTGGCGCTGATGGTGGCGCTGCTAGTGACAATGGCGCCCAGGGCGGTGTGCCAGGCGGTGACCCTGCGAATAATCCGGCGGCAGCAGGTGGAGTCGATGTGTCGCAGGCGGAGTACATCAACCTGGACGCAACGATTGAAGGCCAGACCATCACGGCGCAGATGGGCGTGATGCAGGCGCTGGATCTGTATAACCGCTTCAAGGACACTGACGAGGCTGGCGTTACGTTGCGCTACCTCAATGCAAAAGGCGAGTTCATCAAGGGCGTTCAGTGGAAGGTAGATAAGTCCTCGCGCACGCTTGAACTGACCTATCCGGAAGGCCAAACCCCGGATAACCCGTTCATCATGGAGCTGGTCCGCGATTCCGATAACGCGGCGGTGCTCGTAGTGACGCTGACGGACCCAAATAAGGAAACTGCCGGGGAAGTGCCCAACCCTGACAATGGCTCCGGTGAAGGTGCCAATGCGGATTCGAAGAATGGTTCTTCGATTCTTCCGTGGGCTATTGGTGCCGGCGGCGTTCTGCTCTTAATTGTGCTGGGATGGCTGCTTTCGCGTCGCCGTAAATCAAGCCAAGAGGCTGGATAGGTACGCTTTATCGCGACAAAAGGGTCAAAGCGGGTACTCTATAATCACAACGTTGTAATCAGCCACTCGCATCGGGTGGCATTGGTGATCGATTTGTGGTCAAGGAAGCAGGTGTGACTGTGGGCGAAGAGGGACTGTTTGCAGCCTCTGAAGCGCAGGTAGGGCTGACCGGGCGTCCAATCCGTGAGCTGCCAGATCCAGCTCCGTTGGAAAAGCACGGGCCAGCAACCATCATTTCGATGTGTAATCAAAAAGGTGGCGTTGGTAAGACCACCTCGACCATCAACATGGGCGCGTGCCTTGCAGAGTTGGGCCGTAAAGTCTTGCTCGTTGACTTGGACCCGCAGGGTGCACTGTCCGCAGGCTTGGGCCTCACCCATGACCAAATTGAGGACACCATCTATGACGTGATGTTGGATAGCCAGACTTCTATCCACTCCGCCATCCAGCACACTGGTGTGCCGAACCTCGACCTTGTGCCGGCCAACATTGACTTGTCGGCCGCTGAGATTCAGATGGTCAACGAGGTTGGCCGTGAGCACACCTTGGCCCGTGCGCTACGCCCGATTCGCCGTGATTACGACTTCATCATCATTGATTGCCAGCCTTCTTTGGGCCTGCTTACGGTCAATGCTTTGGCCTGTTCCCAGGGCGTCATCATCCCGATGGAGTGCGAGTTCTTCTCCTTGCGCGGTCTGGCTCTTTTGACCGATACCGTGGACAAAGTTTCCGAGCGCATTAACTTCGACCTTGAGGTCATGGGCATCCTGGTCACCATGTTTGACCGCCGCACCAAGCATGCCCGCGAGGTCATGGACCGTGTTGTCGAGTACTTCGGTGACAAGGTCTTCGACACCGTCATCACGCGTACGGTCCGTTTCCCGGAGACTTCCGTGGCCGGTGAGCCGATTACCAGCTGGGCACCGAGCTCCCAGGCGGCGCAGCAATACCGCAACCTCGCTAAAGAGGTTATTGAGCGCTCCACCGTCTAGGAAGTTTATCCGTGACCCAACCGGAGATTACGGGCTTTCGAATTGCATTGCGCAACTTCGAGGGCCCTTTTGATCTGCTGCTCCAGCTGATTCAGTCGAAAAAGTTGGACGTAACTGAAGTGGCGCTTTCTGAGGTCACCGATGAGTTCGTCGCGTACACCCGCCAGCTGGGGGCTACCGCAGATTTGGATGAAACCACCGAGTTTCTTCTCGTGGCTGCCACTTTGCTCGATTTGAAGGCGGCCCGCCTCTTGCCACGCGGCGATGTCGACGATCTGGAAGACCTTGAGCTGCTCGAAACGCGCGACCTTCTCTTCGCCCGGCTTCTGCAGTACAAGGCTTATAAGCAAGTCGCCGACCAATTCGCCCAATGGCAGCGACAGGCGCGGCGTCGCTATCCGCGTGCTGTCTCCATGGAGAAGGCTTTCGTGGAACTTCTCCCACCCGTGCGCCTAGGGCATACGCCAGCCTCCTTTGCCGAGCTGGCTGCCAGCGTCTTCCGCCCCAAGCCACCGGATGAGGTGGCCACGGGCCATATTCACCAGGTTGCTGTCTCTGTCCCAGAGCAGGCCGGCAAGATCCTCAGCACACTGAAGTTGCTGGGCGAGGGCCAGTGGATGAGTTTTGCTGCTCTCACGCGTGATTGCACCGTCTCGATGGAGGTTGTCGGCCGTTTCCTGGCATTGCTGGAGCTCTACAAGGCCAAGGCTGTCGACGCCGAGCAGCCAGAGTCCCTCGGGCCACTGGAACTTAGCTGGACCGGTCTCGACGTGGACCCTGCCGTGGTGGCGGCTTCCAACTGGGATTAGACCGGTGGAGTAATTCCCGGCCTGGGATTAATGCCGGCTCGCAGTAGGCCAGCTGTGTCGGTGCAGTACAGTATCCGGCATGGAACTTCCGCTAATCTCGCAGCAACGTTCGCGCCTTGAATCGATTCTTCTGGTGATTGATTCGCCGGCCTCCGTTGAGTCTTTGGCTCGCGCGCTCGACCTAGAGGAGTCCGTGGTCAGTGATCACTTGCGGGCGATTCAGCGCGAGTTTGATTCCCGGGGCTCAGGCATTGATCTGCGCGAGACAGCGGAGGGCTGGCGCTTTTATACCCGCCAGGAGAATGCCGATGCAGTAGAAGAGTTTCTGCTTGATGGCTCGCAGACCAAGCTCTCCCGTGCGGCGCTGGAAACCCTTGCTGTGGTTGCCTATCGCCAGCCGGTCACCCGCGCCCAGGTTGCTGCGGTGCGTGGCGTCAACGTCGATGGTGTAATGCGCACGCTCACCGTGCGTGGTCTCGTGCGCGAGCTGCCGCAGGAAGGCCTAGCACACCGCTACGAAACCACCGAGCTTTTCTTGGAGCTGCTGGGCATTGACTCGCTGGAGCGTTTGCCGGATCTCGCACCGCTTTTGCCGGACATGGAACAGATCGATTCCGAGTATTAGGTATTCGCACGGTTCGCGGCAGTGGGGTAGCATTGCGCAGGTAACTTCATAACTTCTACTGATAAGGACACTTATTGTGACCCCACCCGCTCGCCGAGACGGCACACCGGAAAAGAAGCAGCGAGACAGCGAGATGCTTGTCTCCAATGCGAAGCCGGCCCGCCATCAACACGTCGACAAGCGTGAACGCGCAAATAGGAAAAAGAAGGCCACCGCAGATTCCGTCGCCCGCGAACTGGGCGCAGATTGGCTGACCGAAGGCAAGTCGAATAACTCCAAGGGCGAACGCCTCCAGAAGGTCTTGGCCAAGGCAGGCGTTGCCTCCCGCCGTCACGCCGAAATCATGATCGATGCCGGCCGCGTTGAGGTTAACGGCAAGATCATCATGCAGCAGGGCGTACGCGTCGACCCAAACGTGGACATCATCCGCGTCGACGGCGTGCGCATCAACGTCAATGAGGAAACCCAGTACTTCATCCTCAACAAGCCTCGCGGTCTGCAGTCCACCATGAGCGATGAACTGGGCCGCCCCTGCATCGGCGACCTCATCGGTGAACGCGTGGCCGCAGGCCAGCGTCTGTTCCACGTCGGCCGTCTGGACGCCGATACCGAGGGCCTAATCCTCATCACCAATGATGGTGAGCTGGCCAACCGCCTAATGCACCCGAAGTACGAGGTGCGCAAGACCTACCTCGCTACCGTTTTAGGCGAGGCTGGCAATGGCTTGGTACGAACCCTGAAGGAAGGGGTGGAGCTCGAGGACGGCTTGGCAAAGGCCGACTATGTCCAGGTCGTGGACAAGAACCAAGGCTATTCCTTGGTTCGCGTTGAACTGCACGAAGGCCGCAAGCACATCGTCCGCCGCATGCTCAAGGAAGCTGGCTTCCCAGTCCAGCGTCTGGTCCGCACCAAGCTGCACACCCTGCAGCTGGGCGAGATGAAGCCAGGTATCTTGCGTGCGCTCAACTCCAGCGAGTTGGCCAGCCTTTACAAGGCGGTGGGGATGTAATGGAAGGAAACATGATTTCAAACATGCCTGAAGGCGGCCTCATCCTGGCCGTCGACGGTCCCTCCGGCACCGGCAAGTCCACCACCTGCCGTGCTTTGGCTAAGCGCCTCGACGCAAAGTACGTCGACACTGGCGCCATGTACCGCGTTGCCACGCTCGCAGTTCTGCGCGCTGGCATCGACCCAGCTGACACGGATGCGGTCATCAAGACCACTACAGACTTGCCGCTGGAGGTCTCCGATGATCCGGATTCCAAGCAGGTCCTCTTCGACGGAGAGGACGTCTCCCGCGTCATCCGTGAGGACGAAGTCACCCGCAACGTTTCCGCAGTTTCGGCGGTCCCCGAGGTTCGCCAGAACTTGGTGGAGCTGCAGCGCAAGCTAGCCCGGGATGCGCACCGCGCCATCGTTGAAGGCCGCGACATCGGAACTGTGGTGCTTGCCGACGCCCCGGCGAAGGCATTCATGACCGCCTCCGCTGAGGTACGCGCCCAGCGCCGCCACGATCAGAACCTCGCCGCAGGCTTGGAATCTGATTTCTCCACCGTCTTGGCAGACGTTGAGCGCCGTGATGCCGCGGATTCTTCCCGCGCCACCTCGCCGCTGCGTCCAGCTGAAGACGCCACCCTCGTCGATACCTCTTTCATGAGCCTGGAAGAGGTCCTCGACGTTCTCACCGAAATTGTGAAGGAGTCTGCACATGTCTAAGGATTTTGCAGGTCAAGAAGACAATAACGCCGCAGGCGACTTCGATACCCAGTTCCACTACCCAGTGGGCAAGCTCGAAGAAGAAGTAGCCCGTGACCCGCACGGCGGCTGGGCCCCGAGCGATTTCGATGCCGAAGAATTCGACTACGAATTCGACGAGTCGGAGCTCGAGAACGGTGAGTTTGATGATTCCGAGTTCGGCGACGCCGACTTCGGTGAAGACTATGAGTCTGATGGCGAAGAGCCAATGAGCGAGGAGGAATGGGAAGAACTTTCCCGTGCCTTCGGCGTGCAGGATTCCCACACCGAGGAAAACCTCTGCACCGTGGCTGTTGTTGGTCGCCCAAACGTGGGCAAGTCCTCCCTCGTAAACCGTTTCTTGGGCCGCCGTGAGGCAGTGGTGGAGGACCACCCAGGCGTTACCCGTGACCGCGTTTCCTATATCGCGGACTGGAACGGCCAGCGCTTCCTCGTCCAGGACACTGGCGGCTGGGACCCGAACGTCAAGGGCATCCACGCTGCTATTGCTCGCCAGGCAGAGCAGGCCATGGCAACTGCAGATGTCATCGTCTTCGTGGTCGACACGAAGGTCGGCATCACCGAGACTGACTCTGTTATGGCACGCAAGCTGCAAAAGTCCGAGGTTCCGGTCATCTTGGTCTCCAACAAGTTCGATTCTGAGACCATGTACGCCGATATGGCCGAGTTCTACGCTTTGGGCTTGGGCGATCCTTGGCCGGTTTCCGCGCAGCATGGCCGCGGTGGCGCGGACGTTCTCGATGAGATCCTGCGTCTTTTCCCCGAGGAGCCGCGCCATTCTTCGATTACTTCCGGACCACGTCGCGTGGCGCTGGTGGGTAAGCCGAACGTTGGTAAGTCCTCGCTGCTGAATAAGCTGACCTCCGAGGAACGCTCCGTCGTGGACAATGTGGCGGGTACTACGGTCGACCCAGTTGACTCACTGGTGCAGCTTGACCAGCGTCTCTGGAAGTTCATCGATACTGCTGGCCTGCGCAAGAAAGTCAAGAACGCGCAAGGGCACGAGTATTACGCTTCGCTGCGTACCCGCGGCGTCATCGACGCTGCTGAGGTGTGCATCATGCTTATCGACGCCTCCGAGGAGGTCTCTGAACAGGACCAGCGTGTGCTTAACATGGTTCTCGAATCCGGCAAGGCTCTAGTCATCGCGTTCAACAAGTGGGACCTGATGGACGAGGACCGCCGCTACTACCTGGATCGTGAGATCGACGAGCAGCTGCGCCACCTGCCATGGGTTACCCGCGTCAACATCTCCGCGCAGACTGGCCGCGCGCTGCAGCGCCTGGAGCCGGCGATGATTGAGGCTCTGGAGAGCTGGGATCAGCGTGTATCCACCGGCCAGCTCAATAACTGGCTGCGTGAGGCCATCGCTGCGAACCCGCCGCCGATGAAGAACAACCGCCTACCGCGCGTGCTCTTTGCTACGCAGGCATCGACGCAGCCGCCAACAATAGTGCTGTTTACTACTGGCTTCTTGGACGCTGGTTATCGTCGCTATCTGGAGCGCAAGTTCCGCGAGCGTTTCGGCTTCCACGGTTCTCCGGTGCGCATCGCGGTGCGCGTGCGCGAGCGTCGCGGTAAGAACTCTAAGCGCTAACGCGATCAAAAGGCGAGCTATTTTCCACCCCCGCAAGGTGTGACGAATAGCTCGCCTTTTTGGTTCTGTGATGTTATGCCCGTTCGAATAATCTAAATATGTGTAATTGATTTGGTTTTCCGAAAGGCACGACATGTTAGCCTCAGTTCTCGATCCCGCCTCAGTAGTGGCGATCGTTCTTCAAGTCATCGTCATTCTCTCCGCGCTGTTGCTCGGCACCCGCTACGGCGGCCTCGGCTTGGGCCTTATCTCCGGCATCGGCCTTATCGTCATGGTCTTCGTCTTCGGCCTGGCTCCGGGCGAGCCACCGGTGGACGTGATGCTGACCATCATCGCCGTCATTGGCTGTGCGGCTACGCTGCAGCAGGCGAGGGGCCTCGAAGTGATGATGCAGTTCGCGGAGAAATTCCTGCGTGCGCATCCAGAACGCATCACCATCTTGGCTCCGCTTACCACCTGGTTCCTGACCGTTCTATGCGGTACCGGCCACGTGGTCTACACGATGTTTCCCATCATCGAGGACATCGCCCTGAAGAAGGGCATTCGCCCGGAGCGCCCAATGGCGGTTGCTTCGACCTCTGCGCAAATGGGTATCACCGCCTCGCCAGTTTCCGTTGCTACGGTGTCCCTTGCCTCCATTATTGCTGAGAACGCTGGTATCACCGGCACGTCTTATTCCATCCCGCAGATCCTCATGGTCGCCATTCCGGCATCGCTTTCCGGCGTCTTCCTGGCTGCCCTTTGGTCGCTGCGTCGCGGTAAAGACCTTGATAAGGACCCGGTCTTCCAAGAGAAGATGAAGGATCCAGAGTTTGCCAAGACCATCTCCGCCTCCAGCCACTCCCTGCTGGACGAGGTATTCCCGGCGTCGGCAAAGCGCTCCGTTGCGGTCTTCCTATCCGCCATTGCCATCGTGGTCATCTTGGGCGCATTCGACGTCCTGCGTCCTTCCTTCCCGAATGAGGACGGTGAGTTGAAGGCCCTGTCGATGAACCTGGTCATTCAAATGGTCATGCTGGTCGCCGGTGCAATCATCCTGATTTTCTGCGACGTCGACAACAAGAAGATCGCCTCCACGCCAGTGTTCAAGGCGGGCATGACCGCAGTGTTCTCGGTCTTCGGCGTGGCCTGGATGGCCGATACCTTCTTCGAAGCCCACATCGACTCTCTGGAATCTAATCTGGGCGGAATTGTGGAGTCCGCTCCGTGGGCTTATGCCATCGTCCTGATCGTCGTGTCCAAGCTGGTCAACTCCCAGGCCGCCGCTCTGGTAGCCATTGCGCCGATCGGACTGTCCCTGGGCATTGACCCAGCCATCATTGTTGGCTTCTACGGTGCCGCCTATGGCTACTTCATCCTGCCGACCTACCCTTCGGACCTTGCCTGCATCGGGTTCGACCGCACCGGCACCACGCACATCGGCAAGTTCGTGGTAAACCATTCCTTCATCATCCCCGGCGCGATCTCGGTGTTTACCTCCTGCGTCGTGGGCTCCCTGCTGGCGACAGTACTTCTCTAGTTCTAGACTCTTCTGGTTCTAGTGCGCTCGGCGCAGCAAAAAGGCATCCGTGCGATACGGGATGTCGATTAGCTGGCCGGGTGCAAAGCCCATGTGCTCGAAGAGGTACCAATTAAGGTTATAGGTCATGCGCTCATGGATCTTTTCTCCGTTGCGCAGCCAATAAGAGCGGGTGTGCATCAATTGATGTAGCTGTTCCGGGGAGAGCGTATGCGCCCAGTTAAGCCGCAGTTCGCGCTCGATTTCCCAGGGAGGGGCAAGCTCGGGGAGAAAGCCGGGGCGCTGGATATCGCCGGAGTGCATGATGCGGGCCAGGCGCAGGATCCACGGGTCGGCGCCGACGTCGAGGGTGTTCCACACTAGAAGCTCCTTGCCGCCTGGCCGCACGATGCGATCGAATTCTCTACAGGCTTTTTCCACTTCGACCCAGTGCCAGGTCTGGGCGCAGGCGACAGCGTCCACGGAGGCGTCGGCAAGCGCAGTGCTCTCCGCCACCGCCCGCCAGGCTGGAATACCAAGCTGGGTGCGCAACACACGCGTCATGTCGGGGGAAGGGTCGCAGGCCAGAACGACGGGATTGTGCAGCGTCTGCGTGAGCTTGCCGGTGCCAGCGCCGATATCGACCACCGTGTGGGCATCCGCTATTAGTGCGGCTACTTCGGCAGGGTAGCTGGGGCGCACGTCATGGTAGTTATCGGCACCCTGCACGAAGGCACGTGCGGAGGCTGCACGATGCTCCGCCCCCTTGAAGGTAGGGGTTTGCTTCTCCGAGGCCTTGCGGTAACTCGGATAGTGCGCGGGGTTGGGCAGTTGAGAAGTCATATGGACTTATAACCTACCGTGTTAGACGGTTCCGGAAAATTATCCAAGCTGAAATAGAATGGGTCACCATGTCGAGACTTCCCGTACCTCAGGATTCACGGTGGCTTTTAAAGACCGTGTTTTCTCGGCGCGAAAAGACGATCCCTGCGGCCGTATTGATGTCCGTTTCATTCTTGTGCAACGGCATGACCCCAGTTGTTGTAGGAAACGCTATCGATGGAGCGATTGCTTATCAGTCCTTTTCCTCTTTGCTGCGCTGGTTGGGGATTTTGCTTGCTATTTTTGCGTTAATGCGTCGGCGGCATGGTGCGCGCGCGGAATGTTTTCCCGAGCCATGCTGGAGGTTGGCCATGACTTGCGCATGGCGGTGACGGATCGCATTCAGGATCCCCGTGGGATTGCCGGTGCTAAACATACGGCGGGCGAGTTATTGTCCATCGCGTCCTCAGATACCAAGCGCGTGTCTGATGCGGTCATCATGACTGTCTTTCCCGTGGCGGAAGTTAGCGCCATTGTCTACGTCGCGGTGATGACTTCGCGCGTTAATTGGGCGCTGGGAATTGCCATCTTGCTCGGGGGACCGCTGGTGGTTTGGTTTTCTCTGCGTGCGGCAAAGCCTTTGCGGCAGAGCTCGGGCGCGCGTCAGGCCGCCCTAGCACAGGCTTCCGCGATGGCCACCGATGTGGTTCAGGGTCTACGCATTCTGAAAGGCCTAGGCGCTATCGCGACGGTGCGGGGCCGTTATTCGCAGGTATCGGACACGGCCTATACAAAGACGGTTTCTGCCAATGGCGCCCGCGCGCGGCTGAATGCCACGACCGAAGCTGTCGGTTCCATTTACGTCATCGTGGTGGCTCTGGCCGCCGGCGCGATGGCGGTAAAGGGCGCGATGAGCGTTGGACAACTCATCACAGTGGTCGGCCTAACGCAGTTCGTCATCACGCCGATGACGATGATGGGCAAGAATATTGCCTCGCGGTGGGCCGCGGCTCAAGCTAGTGGTCGCCGCATTACGGCTTTGCTCAACGCGCCTTTCCGTGAGGCGGCGGATGCTAGGGATCCTGGCTGGCAGCCTGGCCTGCACGTCATCAAGGGGGTGGCGCCGCAAGAGCTGATTGACCTGCCGCGAGACCGCTTCCTTGTGGCCCCGCATGCGGCGGACCTTTTTGCAGGTTCCGTTGCGTCCAACATTGCTGCGGATAAGGCTGCGGCGCAACGAGCGCTGCACGTCGCGGCGGCGGAGGATATTCCCGGCGGTCTGGAAAAGGAGGTCGGCGAAAACGGCGGTGCGCTGTCTGGTGGTCAGCGTCAGCGCGTTGCGTTGGCGCGCGCGATCGCTGCCGACGCCGAGGTGCTCGTCCTTCAGGACCCGACCACTGCGCTCGACTCGGTGACGGAACAGGTCGTCGCTGAGCGCGTGCGTGACGCCCGCCGCGGGATGACCACCGTGGTATATACCAACGCGCCGGCGTGGACCGCGGTGGCCGATAGTGTGAGCGAGCCTGCTGCAGCCGCGCATGCGAGCGAAGGGGAGGACATCTAATGCGTTTTCCTACTGCAACCTGGCCGCAGGTCCGCCGCAAGGTGGGCGAACACGTGAAGGCGTTGCCGAATGCGGGCAAGGTCTGTTTCCTGGCGCTGGCGTTGCTTACCGGTGGTGCGGTGGCCAATGTCTATATCCCGGTGCTGCTGGGCAAGATTGTCGACGCGGTGGTTGAGGGGAGCGGGCAGCTGCGCAGTCTCAGCGGTATTGGCATTGGGCTCATCGTGGTTGCGATTGCCTCGGCAGGGCTTTCTGCGGCCGGTTTTTATCTGCTTTCGCGCATTACTGAGCGAGTGATTGCGAACCTGCGCGAGGAGACTGTCGGCACGGCCTTGGGCCTGCCGGTCCACCGCGTGGAGGAGGCCGGATCGGGTGACTTGGTCTCCCGTTCCACGGATGACGTGGCTGAGCTTTCCTCGGCCGTAACGGAGACAGCGCCGGTCTTAACGAGCTCGCTGTTTGCCATCTGTACTACCGCCATCGCCCTGGTAACCCTGGACTGGCAGTTCCTACTGGTGGTGGTTTGTGCAGCGCCAATCTATTTCTTTGCTGCGCGCAACTACCTGCGCCATGCGCCGCAGCGCTACGCCGACGAGCGCGCCTCCATGGCGGAGCGTGCGCGCCGCATCTTGGAGACAATCCACGGACGCGCCACTGTGCGTGCCTATCAGATGGAGCCGCAGATGCGTGAGCGCATCAATGGCGCTTCCCGTGAGGTGGTTGAGCATGGCTTCGCCGCAAGGCGCACGATGATGGTCTTGCAGCTATGGATCACCACCGTGGAGCTGGTGATGTTGAGCGTCGGTCTTTTGGTGGGCTTTTGGGTTACAACGCAGGGCGCGATGACGGTGGGTTCAGTAACGGCGGCGATGCTGATGCTTATCCGCCTGCGTGGCCCGCTGCTCGGGCTTATGCGCGTGCTGGATACGGTGCAGTCGGGCTATGCCTCTCTCGCACGCATCGTTGGCGTTACTACGGATCCGCCCGCGGCAATTCCGTCCGCAGGAGCTCCGGCTCCGCGTGGTGAGGTCGCGATGGAGGACGTTAGCTTTAGCTACGGCGATAACGCGTGGGCGGTGCGCGACGTCAACGTCAGCATTGCGCCGGGGCAGTCCGTCGCACTGGTGGGTGCTTCTGGCGCGGGAAAGACTACAGTTGCGGCGCTGCTGGCTGGACTGCGCGTGCCGAGTGCTGGCAGCGTCAAGGTTGATGGGGTAGAGGTCTCGCGGCTTTCCGACCCCGAGCGAGTTACCCGCCTGGCCATGGTCTCCCAGGAAGTCCACGTCTTTTCCGGCACGCTGCGCGATGACCTGTCCCTGGGTAACCCCGATGCCAGTGACGAGGAGATTTGGCAGGCACTACGCGCAGTCCAGGCGCGCTGGGTTGAGGACTTGGCCGATGGCCTTGATACAGTCGTGGGCGCTTGGGGCATTCAGCTAGACCCCGTTGCAGCGCAACAGCTGGCGCTGGCTCGTATTATGTTGCTGGATCCGGCAATCGTGGTTCTTGATGAGGCAACTGCGGAGGCCGGTTCGCGTGGTGCGGGCGCACTCGACGCGGCTGCCGATGCCGTCACAAAAGGGCGCACTTCACTTATGGTTGCCCACCGTCTTGACCAAGCCGCCAAGGCTGATTGTGTGCTGGTTATGGAAGATGGCCGGGTGATTGAACAGGGCACTCATGCGCAGCTGCTAGATTCTAAAGGCCGATATCAACAATTGTGGAACGCGTGGCAGAAAGGACGTGACTGAGAAGGTGTCCCTTAATGCTCGTTGTTCTAACTTGCGGTGGGCTTTTGCCGGCTCTACTCGGAGCAGCCTAAAGAAATCACTGCTTGTGCTGCTTTGTCTAAATTTGGCTTTTGCCACAGCTTGTTCGGCAACGCCAACGCAGGAGCCTGCGCCAGAGTCCGGCACACTCTGGGATAAGGACTCTGACCTCGGCATCCCTGTCTCAGCGCCTTTGGATGGCCCGGAGCCAGGTCAAACCAAGCAGATTAATATGCCGAATGGCCGCACCTTCCTGCTGCATGTGCCGGAAGACTATGACGCGGATAAGCGCTGGCCAGTGGTGATGGTCTTCCACGGTTGGGGCGAGAAGCCCAAAACCATTGAGGGCTATACGGAGTTCAACTCCGCGAAAGCCATTCTGGTTTATCCAGAAGGTGAGGATAATGCTTGGACGCCGGCGCCTTATGCGAAAACGAGCGAGGAGGAAGACCTTAAATTCGTTGCAGACATGGTTGATAGCTTGCGTGCTACCTATGCGGTAGATGATGACCGTATCTTTGCCGCGGGCCTATCCAACGGCGGTGGATTTGCTGCCTTTTTGGCGTGCCGTATGCCGGAGACTTTCCGCTCTATCGCAACGGTGTCTGCGGCCTATTATGAGGGCATTCACAAGGGCTGTTCGGAAGCCCCGGTCGGCCGTCTCGATATGCACGGCACCGATGACCCCGTGGTGGAGTACTACGGGGGAACCCGCCATGACACTAAGTACGATTCGGTAGCGGAAGTCATGGAGCAAAACCGGCGCCGGAATGAATGCACCACGCAGATCTCAACGACGCAGCTGGTTAACAACGCTCTGCAGCAAACGTGGATTGGATGTAAGGCTCCGCTGCAGCACATCCGTATCGGCGGCGGCTCGCATATCTGGCCGGGCGGGCTTGCCGACGATCGCGCGGAGGTAGGCAAGGGCTTTGCCACCGACCGCGTTCTTGACTTCTTCGGTATTCCAGGTCGCCCCGCAGGCACCATTGACCCAGAATCTGGCAAGAAAACGAAGTAGTCTTGCTAATCCTGCAGGACGTAGTGTGCAAACTTAGCGTTTGGTACGGCGGCGACGCGGGCGATGCAAATGTCTGCGACCGTCTCGTACCCCGCGGCAAAAGCCGGGCCTTTGCTATCAGTAGGCTGCGGCATCTGGACCAAGTGAAAGCTGCGGGAGCCGCCGTCGCTGTCGTTGAGTTCTAAGACTGCCTGAGCGGTAGTGCCGGATCCGGCGAAGAAATCAAGCACCACGGCGTCGGGACCGCCGGCGATGGCGATGAGGTGCTTGATAAGGCGCACTGGCTTCGGGAAATCGAAGACGCCCTGAACTCCCATGACGTCCTCCGCATCGCGGCGTCCAGCGCGTGTGACGCCAAAGCGCTCACCGTCCAGGATGGAACGCGGCCGCGCGCCCTTTTTCTGATAGTTCTTCGTGTAGACAAAACCGCGTCGAAAGACCAATTGCTCATAGTTGGCCTCGACCTTGTCTTTGCCCCAGCGCCAGCGCGCGACCTTGTCTTTGCCGGCTGGCTGATGGGGCCAGTATTCGCGGCCTTGGGGATCTGCGATGGGAAAGTCTAGGGAAGGAAGATAACCCAGTGTTTTGGAGTCCAGGCGGACCAGCGAATAGCTTCCCTTCTCGTCGCTGAAGTTGTACTTGGTCGTGGTATGAGCTTCAGAATCGGCGTTGAAACCAGGGTTAGCTGGGGACTTGGCATAAGCCAGGATGTACTCGTGCTCGACCACCGCGTATTTGGAGTCGTTCTTCCCGGTCCCGCCCTTTTTCCAGATCAATTGTCCGGCAAAACAGTTCTCACCGAATATTTCATCCAACACTTTGCGTACGTTGGCACTTTCATCTTCACCGATGGAGACAAAGATAAAACCGGTGTCTTTGAGGACCTGTCGCGCGAGGATGAGCCGGGGGAGCATCATAGACAGCCACTGCGCATGCCAGCCGCTATAGCTGCCTGAGTTCATTTTGCGGCGGCTGCGGTAATTGTCCTTATAAACAAAGTCTTTGCCGGTGTTATACGGAGGGTCGATGTAGATGACATCGGCAGCAAAGCCATCTGCCACCATCAGCTTGAGCGCGTCGAGGTTGTCGCCTTCGACGATGGAATTGGAGCAAGCTGCCGGCGTTGACACTGCAATCTTTTGCTTGGTGGTCGCAATTTTTGCTTGTTCTGCTGCTTGCGCCTTGCCTGGCCAGACAAGCCCAAAGAATTCCTCTTGGGCTTGGGAATCGGCAGTTGGGGCGCTCGCGGAGTCGCTGTGGGTTGAGGTCATGACTGAAAAGCGGATGAGTTTTGGTGGTGGGGGAAATGATGGGGCTGGGTCATCCTCCCATGCCGCGGCTTTCATTTTTGCAAGTTTGCGCGCGTACCGATGGAAAACGCCAGAAAATGATCGCCAGGATCATTTGCGGCCGCCAGGATCATTTGCGTGATGTTCTGCTACGCTAGCATCCCCTAAATTTACTTAATTTGTTGACTCTTATATTGCTGGAACTAATACTTAAAATCGGGGGTGGACTCGGGGGTGTTATCGCAGGTAAAACCTGAGAAATCTGAAAATTTTAAGGAAAGGCGAATGGGCTGCGATTGTCCGAAAATGGCGAGCCTATTCCCGTCTATAAATAGTTCTTTATGGCATGAATTGGCAAACGCATGTAGCGTTGGAAAGGCATTCGCGATGAAGGGGTTTAGCCTTCATTGGGGGTGCGGTGAAAGATATATCGAAAGTATTTTAGAAAGGTTGGGATGCTAAATGGGTATCTTCGACAAGGCAAAGGACGCACTGAACTCCGACAAGGGCGAGCAGATTTCCGATAAGGGCCTCGACAAGGCTGCTGAGGTGGCAGAGCAGAAGCTCGGCGAGGACAAGGCTGACAAGATTCAGCAGGGTCGCGACAAGCTCGATGACCAGATCGGCAACGCTGGCGCCTAAAGCTTATTGCTTGATTGGGGCCTAGTCAGTGTCCCAATCTCGGTGAATTAATCCAAAGCTCCCGGCAACTTAGTTTGCTGGGAGCTTTGTGGGTTTTAGGGCGGCACCTCCATCGGATGACAAAGCTCGGACATGTTGACTATGTCATATGTGGTCATATGTGTTTGCTTAATTGATGCTGAGCGCATCAATTTTCCAGGAACGGATACCTAGACCAAAGTAGGGTGGATTGCGTGAAGACACCTGTAGATGCTTGCTTGGCCTCGGGCTCGCCACGACAGTGCATGCTAGATCTGGCAGTTCGCGTCATTGCGCGCGCCGGACGCGATGCCGTTGCAGTGTGTACCGTCGCTGAACAGACCGATGTTGAGGTCAAAGAGGCGAAGAAGCTTTTTGCATCTGATGAGCAATTGGCCGATGAGGCTAAAGCTTACCTCGACAAACTGGTCATCCACTATCTAGATGAGCAAGAAAAGTACTTAAGCCCTGATGCCACGGCGCTCGATCGTATGCGAGCCATGGCTACTGGCTTTTTCGAGTTCGCGCAGAAGCATCCGGTCTATTTCGACGCCTTCACGTTTACGCAAGCAGCTCCGAGTCTGCATTCTTTTGAGCTGAGCTTCGATGATTATCTCCAGCGCTCTGGCAAGCGCCCCACGCTGGATGTTCTGCTCAACATCGCACGCGATTGCATAGAGGAAGCTGGCGGACCGCGCGATGCAGACTTGGTCCGTATCCAAGCCGTGAGCTTTTTGGTTGGTGTCCATGGTATCTCCCATCTGTGTACCACGGGTGTGCTGCGACATCTCTCGCCAACCGCGAAGAAGCAGACTTTCAAGGCCTGTTTGGACTACCTAAGTGCCGGGTTGGCAGTAGGTTTCGCGCACGGTGCTATCCCGCCGCAGTATCCAGTTGCGATGGGAGGTGGCCTCCCAGCTGATAAAAGAATTCGCGCCAAAGATTTGCCACGAGGCAACGATGGGGAAGTAGTTAGGGCTCTACTGCGCGGCGCGGTGGAGGACATCGTCGACTCCGGCCTTAGCAATATGCATCTCGGCACTGCCGCCGAACGTGCTGGTATCGATTTCGACCGGGCGACGCATTTTATAGAAGGAGATCAAAAGCTCCTTTCCTTATTGGAAAAGCATATCGATGCCATCGCACACGAGCATCTCCGCGAACAGATGCGTTACGCAGGCGGGAAGAGTCTCGGTTTTAGCACGATGAAGGCGTGTGCTTTCGGATATTTAGGCTTTGCGCACCATGACCCAGTCGGCTTCTTAGGCCTGACGATGATTACCTCAGGTTCCATCGTGCCAGCGTCTTTTGAACGCAAGGACCTAATCAATTCGCGTTTCGAGATGGGCGAGACCTTCGGCTATTTCATGACGATTGCGCGCGATGCCCTCGACGAGGCCGGTGGCCCTCGTACTCCATGGGCGCTGTACACGATGGTCATGTCGATGTGGTCCACCATCCACGGTTTCGCGCACCTGACAACCTTTGGCGCGCTACGCGACCAACCCCGTGAATTCCTCTTTGACCTGGCCTCACGCATTTTCGACATCGAGCTCGTGGGCATCGCGGAGCACTTGGGAATCAAGGGTCAGATTCAAGGATTTTAGTGGTCGAAAAGAAGAAACCGGCTTTAGGCGGTAGATGACTACTGCCCAAAGCCGGCTTCTTTACCGGTTTGGTCGGACTAACAGGATTTGAACCTGCGACCCCTACACCCCCAGTGTAGTGCGCTACCAAACTGCGCCATAGTCCGCCGTCACATCTCAAGGATGCGACCTGAATAGATTACATCAGTAGTATTCACTGATTCCAATCGCCTGTGTGAGCTGGGTATTGCTTAAAAGTCGCCGGTGCTATATACCCACTGACACTGTGTGCGCCGGAACTGGGAGCGCTCACGCTGGGAGCCTGCGGCCGCGCCTTTGTAGAAAGCTTCGAACTCCACGATTCCCGTATCATCGAGCGGGCCGCCGTCGACGGTATCGATGATGTCCAGGCGATAAAAGTGGATACCGTTGTCTTCCAGGTGTAGGCGCTCTGGCCGGGTTTCCTGGTCCCAGGTGCGCAGCAGGTAATCCTCATCGCCGGTCACGAAGGCCGAAAAGCGTGAGCGCATGAGGGCCTCAGCGGTCGGGGCGGGCTTGCCGCCGTGGTACTTGCCGCAGCATTCGCCGAAGCTAAGCCCGAGCCCACAAGGGCACCGGGCTTCGGGGCTCAAGGGGTTGAGCACGATCATGCTTCGACGTCCACGATTTGGGCGGCGCCCAGCAACAGCTCAATAGGAGAGGACTTCGCGGCTTCGAGCAAGGTCGACTTCTGCTGCGCGGAAAGATCGCCCACAAGCTTTATGCGGCGCTCAAACGTCGTGTCCCCCACATAGGTGACGTTGACCTGGACGTCGTCGAGCGGCATGCCTTTGGAGGCTTCCTTGATTGTTTGCGTGGTCGATGCAGCCAGCGCGGACATCAGCAGGCCCTCCGCGGTGAAACCTTGGCCCTTTCCGCCCTGCTTCTTGGGGCGGTCAGCCGTGACGCTGCGCTCATTGTGGCGAACCACCACGCCGAACTTGGTGCCGACTGCAGGCTGCGCTTCAGCTGCGGTTTCATCGATGTGGGCTGGTACATTCTCCGGCACGATGAACTGCTCGAACCAAGCACCAATGAGGTCTGCGGCGCGGGCAGCGGCACCCTGCTTGGTGACGAGGTGGTCTGCCTTGTCCAGGGCCACTAAGGACTTGGGGTAGCGCGTCTTTAAGAAGATGTTCTGGGCATTGTCGATGCCAACGGTTTGGTCGATCGGGGAGTGCAAGATCATCAGCGGCTTGCGCAGCAGGCGCAGGTAATCCTCTGGGTTGGTATCCGCCAAGTCTTCGAGGAAGTGGCGGGAGATGGTCAGCGCGCGCCCGCCGAGGATGACCTCGACCTCGCCATTTGCGTCAACCTCACCAATCTTGTCGGCGTAGTGCAAAACAGAGTGGGCAGGATCAAATGGTGCGCCGATGGTTGCCACTGCCTTGAGCGAGCGAATACCGCTTGCCGCTGCCAGGGAGGCGGCGCCGCCCAAGGAGTGGCCCATCAGAAGCTGCGGAGCGGAGTAGTTTTCAGCCAGCCAGTTTGCTGCAGCCTGAATATCAGCAACATTTTGGCTGAAGTTGGTCTCACCGAAATTGCCCTCGGACTGGCCGAGGCCCGGGAAATCGAAGCGCAGGGTGGCTACGCCGAAATTGGTGAGCTGCTTAGATACGCGAGCCGCACCGGGAGTGTGGCGCGATCCAGCAAAGCAGTGCGCGAAGATCGCAAAGGCTTGTGGCGCGGAGTCAGGAAAGTCAATGGTACCCGCCATCATAGTTCCAGTGGAGGACGGGAGCTTCACGTTCACAGATTGCATAAAGACTAGGATATAGAGCCGTCGCTACATAGGCCACAGAGGGTTATCTAGAGTCGGTAGAGTTAAAGATTTACTAAGAAGCTTTTCAACAGTAACGGAGACGAACATGGGTGCATTTGGCTGGTTCTGGAAGGCCATGGGTGCGCAGACCGAGCGGAACGATAAAAAGTCGAAAGCCATCGTGGATAGATCCGGTGCTGTGACTCAGGAGCTTTCCGCGCTTGACGACGCCGCCGTGGCACAAGCCGCCCGTGACTCCGTGCGTGAGGGTGAAATCGCAGATAAAGCGCGATTTTTGGCAGCCCTTGCCGTGGCCAGCGAGCGTACGCTTGGCATGCAACCTTTCCATGTCCAGTCCCAAGCGGTGTTGCGCCTGCTTTCTGGAGACGTCATTCAGATGGCCACTGGTGAGGGCAAGACCCTCGTCGGAGCCATGGCCGCAACCGGCTTTGCGCTGACCGGTAAGCGCGTCCACCTTGTGACGGTAAACAATTATTTGGCCGATCGTGATGCTGAATGGATGCGCCCGCTGGTCGAATTTTTTGGCCTCACCGTAGACTCCGTGACGGAGAAGATGGATGCCGCGCAGCGTCGCAAAGCGTATTCCTGCGACATTATTTATGCCCCAGTCAATGAGCTCGGCTTCGACGTGCTGCGCGATAACCAGATCACCAGTCGCGAGCAGACCGTGCAGGCGCGAGCCGACGTCGCTTTGGTAGACGAGGCTGACTCTGTTTTGGTCGACGAGGCCCTGGTTCCGTTGGTACTGGCAGGAAACCGTCTAGGGGAGGCTCCCACGGGGCACATCACCAATGTGGTTTCGCGTCTTCGCGAGGACTTGGACTATGTCATCGCCGAAGATGGCCGTACCGTTGCTTTGACCGATGATGGCGCGGCACGCGTCGAGCGCGAGTTGGGCATTGACTCGCTGTATTCCGAGGACAACATCGGAACGATTCTGGTCAAAGTGAATCTGGCTTTGCACGCCAAGGCCTTGCTGATTCGCGATATCCACTACATCGTTGTAGATGGCAAGTTGCAGCTAATCGACGCCTCCCGCGGCCGCGTTGCTGACTTGCAGCGCTGGCCGGACGGCCTGCAGGCTGCGGTGGAAGCTAAGGAAGGCCTTGAAGTCTCCGAGGGTGGCCGCATCCTCGACACGATCACTCTGCAGGAGCTGATGCGCCGTTACCCAACGGTGTGCGGAATGACCGGCACCGCGGTTGAGGCGACTGACCAGTTGCGTCAGTTCTATGATCTGCGCGTTTCTGTAATCGAGCGCAATAAACAACTCCAGCGTTTCGACGAGGCCGACCGCATTTATGCCACGGTCGAGGAGAAATCGAAGGCTATTGTCGACGAAATCGTGGCCCTTAACGCTACTGGCCAGCCGGTTCTCGTGGGCACGCACGATGTCGCGGAGTCGGAGGATTTAGCCGAGGCACTTCGCGAACGCGGCGTCGAAGTCAGCGTGCTCAATGCCAAGAACGATGCTGAGGAAGCCCGCATCGTCGCCGAAGCCGGCGATATCGCACGCGTGACTGTCTCGACGCAGATGGCCGGCCGCGGTACAGACATCAAGCTGGGCGGTGCTACTGAGGCTGACCGCGAGAAGGTTGCGCAGCTGGGCGGTCTCGCCGTCATCGGTACTTCGCGCCATCGCACCTCCCGCCTGGATAATCAGCTGCGTGGGCGTGCTGGACGCCAAGGAGACCCAGGCCTGTCGTTGTTCTTCGTGTCTTTGGAAGACGACGTCGTCAAGCAAGGTGGGGAGGACGAAGCCCTCTCGGCGCAACCGGACGAAACTGGCCGTATTGAATCCAAGCGCGTTGCAGGCTTTGTGGCGCATTGTCAGCGCGTAACCGAAGGTCAGCTGCTGGAAATTCACGCGCAGACATGGAAGTACAACCAGCTGTTGGCGGATCAACGCGTCATCATCGATGAACGCCGAGCGAAGCTGCTTGACACCGCACAGGCCTGGGAGGAGTTAGCTGAGCGCGCTCCCGAACGTGCCGCGGAGCTTGTCGAACTTACCGCAGAGGTAAAGGAAAAAGCCGCCCGGGAAATCATGCTCTACCATCTCGACCTGGCGTGGGCCGACCACCTAGAGCTGATGGACGATGTCCGTGAGTCGATTCACCTGCGCGCGATCGCCCGTGAGACGCCGATCGACGAATATCACCGCATTGCGGTCCGCGAGTTCAAGGAATTAGCGCAACGCGCCGTGGAGGAGTCGGTGGCTACCTTTAAGTCGGTGGACATTGATGAAAAAGGTGCTCACATGGAAGATTCGGGGCTTGCGCGGCCGAGTGCCACTTGGACCTATATGGTCTCTGATAACCCCTTGTCTGGCGGAGGAAATTCCGTACTTAAAGGAATCGGTAATATTTTCCGTTAACGTAATTTATGAAACAAATCTGGTGAGGATGCTCGCGGAAGCGGGCGAGTCGCTAGTATGGAATAAGTCAACATTAATCCGACACTTCGGAGGTAAAAATGAGCGAGCATACCGGTACGCCGGAACCGCAGGTAGAAACCACTTCTGTATTCCGTGCAGACCTTCTCAAAGAGATGGAAAACGGCGCTGCCGCCGGTAATGGCACTTCCGTTGCAGGTGCGGAAAACCTTTCCGAGGGCCAGGCTCTCCTCGTTGTAAAGCGTGGTCCGAATGCAGGTGCCCGCTTCTTGTTGGACCGCCCAACCACCACCGCGGGCCGTCATCCAGAGGCAGACATCTTCTTGGATGATGTCACCGTTTCCCGTCGCCACGCTGAGTTCCGCGTGAACGAGGGCGAGTTTGAGGTCGTCGATGTCGGATCCCTGAACGGCACATACGTCAACCGCGAGCCGCGTAACTCCCAGGTTCTTCACGTGGGTGACGAGATCCAGATCGGCAAGTTCCGGCTGGTCTTCATCGCCAATCAATAAACACGTTTCGAGTCTTCAGAGAAATTCAAGAGAAGTATAGTGAGCGCAGCACAGTCTAAGGCCGCGGCCCTGTGGAAAGGGGCCGCTAAGGCCAAAAAAGCCAAGACCATGTCGATCGGCGTAGTCCTAGAGCAACTGAATCAGCAGTTCCCAGACGTCACCGTGTCGAAGATTCGATTCCTTGAATCTGAAGGTCTAATCACGCCGCAGCGTACTGCCTCTGGTTATCGTCGTTTCACTCAGGAAGACGTTGACCGACTTCTCTACATTCTCACCACTCAGCGTGACAACTACACTCCGCTGAAGGTCATCCGTGAGCAGCTGGAAGCTATGGATTCCGGCCAGGTCACTGCAATCGTTTCTGCTGGCAAGGCAGAAACGTTGCTGAGCCCGGACCAGTTCCGTGCTCCGGTTATTACGCGTCTTACTGACGCAGAGGTTGCTGAGCAAGCAGGCTCCACTGAGGCGGAGGTTGCCGGCCTCGTCAAGATTGGCCTGATTAGCCCAGACGCATCGGGATTCTTCGATGCGGATGACGTCTCCGTAGTATCTGCCGCAGTGGCTCTTAAGGCATTCGGTTTTGAAGAGCGTCAGCTGAAGTCGCTGCGCAACAATGCCCGCCGTCAGGCAGATCTCATCGCGCAGGTTGCCTCCCCGGTGGCCAACTCCAACTCGGATACTGCCGTGCAGAAGGCCGAGGAATTGTCACAGCAGATGACCGCACTGGTTGTCTCGCTGCACGCGACCATGGTCAAGACTGACCTGCGTCACGAATACAACTCCTAGATTTCCCGATTTCGCCGCTAGCGCCTGGTGCTAGCGGCCCACATTAAGCTCTCTGTCACCACGCAGCGGGCAAATGTGGGAGAGTGGAGAGCATGGGAAAAATTAGTCTTGAGTTCCACGGCATCCACGTTATGGAGCCGGAAAGCGAACTATGCGCTCTTATGCGCTGGGTAGAAGGAAACCGCATCCTTCCCGTTTGGCTCTCGCAACTAGAAGGCGCGCGCGTCATGCAGCGCCTCGACGGTTATAGCGAAACCCGCCCCACCACACACGACCTTCTAATCGAGCTCATTGAGCAACTCGGTGGCGTGGGTTCCATTGAGATTGTTAACTATTACGAAGGCACCTTTATGGTCGACATCGTCGATGCGGCGGGTGAGGCGCACGATTCAAAGCTTAGCGATGCTCTGGTGGTTTCGGAACACTTCAATGTGCCAATCACTGTAGAAAAAGAGCTGTTGTCTAAAGTTGCCGTCTTTGTCTCGGATGACGATATGGATGCTTATTTTGACTTCCATTTCGATCCGCCCGCCGACGATGTTGGTGAGGAAGTGGCGGAAACGTCCAGCTCAGATAGCTCCGCTTCAGGTAATCCGCAGGCAGATGCTGATTTCGAGGCGATGATGCGCTCGTTGGGTGTCTCTGAAGAGGACTTTTTTGAAACGGAAGTTAAAAAAGAATCTAATGACACGCGTGTGACTAATGATGACAATGGGGACGAAGAAGTCTAAAGTAAAGCTAGAGAGTTTGGCCAAGCCTTAGCCTCTAGCCTTGACGGGGTTAGGGCCGTGGCCTTTAATTAAGCCTTAGAGGCTTCCAACAAACCCCATTGGAGTAATTACGTGAGCATCAACGAGAACCTAGACGAGTACAACGCCTCCCACGGCGCAGGCAAGGGCTACGTGCAAGAGTCGCTCTTCGACGTCGGACCGGACGAAGAGCTCGGCTACCGTGTGCCGATCGCCTGCCAGGTAGCCGGCATTACTTATCGTCAGTTGGACTACTGGGCACGCACCAATCTGGTCAACCCGTCCATTCGCAACGCTCGTGGCTCAGGCTCCCAGCGTCTGTACTCCTTCAAGGACGTTCTGGTTCTCAAGATTGTCAAGCGTCTGCTCGATACCGGTATTTCCTTGCAGAACATTCGCCTGGCAGTTGAGTCCCTGCGTGACCGCGGCGTTAACGACCTTGCAGAGCTGACCCTCGTCTCCGACGGAACCACCGTTTACGAGTGCCGCTCCAACGATGAGGTCATTGACCTCCTGGCAGGCGGCCAGGGCGTTTTCGGCATCGCGGTCCCAGGCATCCTGAAGGAGCTTTCCGGCACTATCTCTTCTTTCCCGGCAGAGCGCCTGGACGAATTCAAGGACGAGACCGTCATTGGCATCGACGAGCTGGCTGCACGACGCAACCGCAAGTCCTCCTAGGTCCTAGGCCGCGTAAAGCGGCTTTGCTCCCGTGGGAACCCGCGGGGCAGTTTTAAGACGCTTACAGTCCCCAACTCGAGCTCACGTGAGTTGGGGACTGTAAGCGTTTGAGCGTTTTCTCTTATCTGTAGAACGGGCTAGTAAAGCATAAGCTCTGAGCGCACGGCAGCCGGATTTCCAAATGGTGAGGACTCGACGTAAAAGCTGAGCTAGATGTATAGCGCTGATGTTGGTGTTGCGCGACCTCACCATCTGATCCTCACCATTTGGACCTCACCATTTGCAGCGAAAGACGGAGACGCTACGGGGGGAGGCCCCGAGGTGGCGTAAGGCCAGCAACGGCGATTAAACTCCTGCGGCTTGATTTAGGGCTTTCTCGAGGGCGGACTGGTCGGCAGGGTCGGTAACTTCGGTGAAGGAATCGGCGGCGTCGTCAAGCACTGCGTCTTTTTCCCCAGGGCCAATATGCACGACGGAAAGCGAGACGTTGTCGCTCTTGGCATCGGCGAGAGCTTGCTGGAAAGTTGGATCATCCATGTCTTGGGCCGTACCGGTGGTAACGAGCAGAACCTTGGCCTTTTGCTCGGTGCCTGCGGCTTGGTCGGCTGCGTTTGCCACCGCTGCGGTCACGGCGCTGCGGGTCTGCGGAACGCCGCCGGTTCCAAACTGCTGCAGGGCAAAGGCCACTGGGGCGGCCTCCCCATAGCCGATGTTCTGGCGGTAGCCCACCGTCGCGGTCTCAGACAGTGGGGAAGAATAGTTCCACAGGCCTACCAAACCTGACTTTTCGCCAAGCGCGTTGGCGGTGTTGCCCAAGGCCTGCGTTACCTGGTTGAAATACGGTGCCAGACCCTCGGAGGTATCGAGGAGAACCAGGGTATTTTCGGCGAACGTGGCAGGCTTATTTTCCTCTGGTTGCTTCTCCGCGGAAGAAGGAGCGCTTTCTGAAGACTCAGGCGCAGAGCTTGCGGCGGCGCTGCTTTCTGCTTGCTCATCGCGCGCGGCAGCATCAGAAATTGCTGCGCCTGATTCCTCGGCTGGCTCTACTGCGGAAGACGCTGCTGCAGTGGCGGTCGAGGCGTCATCGTTGCCGCGGAAAAGGAAATAGGCGCCGACGGCGAGTGCGAGGATCAACGCTGCAAGGAGGGCCAATACCCAGCCTGCCACTGCGAATGTGTTTTTGCCGTTGGAATGTCTTGCCACGAAAGTTCCTTCCACACTGGGGCGGTAATAGCCGTTCTCACAACCGGATATCGAGCCTTAAGGAGGCCACATTAACGGTTGCTAATTGTAGCCGCCATGGCTTCGTCAACAATGGCGACAAGCCGTTGACGCAATGGTTTGGCTTTCTGGGCTAGCCCGCGCTGGCGCTCCACATATTCCGCCTTGCCGGCCGCGGTCTCGATTGGGACCACGCCGAAGCCCCAGCCACGGCAATCATAAGGTGAGGCCTCCATGTCGAGTGTTCTGGCTTCGATGGCAAGTTCCAGCGTTTCGATGAACAGTTCGCCTGGAACCAGCGGGCCGAGTTTCCAGGCCCACTTGTAAAGGTCCATCGTGGCGTGGACGCAGCCGGCCTGGTCGCTGTCTGGTTGGCCCTCACGGGTCAAGACCGTGAGGTTGAGCGGGCGCGCAGGCTCCGTGAAAAATCGGAAAGCATCATAGTGCGTGCAGCGAATGCGATGGGATTCCACTACCTCGTTGGTGCGTTCGGCACCAAGGCGTAGCGGCAGGTTATGGCGCGGTGAGTCCGTCTTGTAGACCATGGCCCACTCATGTAGCCCGAAGCAATCGAACTGAGCCGGATTCGTGGTTGTTTTAGCCATCAGGTTGCGGATATAAGTGATGGAATCGCCCCGCCGTGCCCAGAAGTTTCCCAGGTCAAGGGTTACGCCTTGCTCTGTGCGATGGTAGTCGCGCCATTCCTCATGCGGGATCGTGCCCGGCGTGCCGGCGAGCGTGACGTTAAAGCCAGGGTGCCAACGGCGCAAATGCGAGGGACGCACCGGATAGTACTCGAAGAGGAAGTCATAAACCGGGTGATAGTCACCGGGATGGCGGAACTGGGCTAGCAGCTCGTTGGCGCGGGAGACGTGGGCGTCATGCCGTGTCCGCCACTCCTGCTCAGTCAGCAGCATTAGCGCTGACCACCACCTCGGCGGCGAGAACCACCTGGCTTTCCGTTGCGGGAGCGGTAGCCCTTGCCGTTGCTCGAGGCTCTGCGGTCTGTAGAGTTGCGGCCCGAGCCCTTCTTCGGCTGATTAGGCTTACCCTGCGAGCCTTTCCGGGATCCAACCGGCTTTTTCTTCCCGCCTTGCTGGGAAGATGCATTCTGATTCGGTGGAGGAAGGGGGCTACCGCTTGGCTTACGCGCGCCGGTGATCTTGGCTAGCTCTGGGGCACCGGCGGGGGTGGGGCGATCGCTGAGATCGAGTTCTGCTGCCGCAACGCCGGCCTTCTTGATGAGCTTGGCAACTTCCTCACGCTGTTGGTCCATAACTAGTGTCACCACGGCACCTGATTCGCCGCCGCGCGCGGTACGGCCAGCACGGTGCAGATAAGCCTTGTGCTCAGCTGGTGGGTCAACGTGGACGACAAGGGAAACGTTCGCGATGTCGATGCCTCGGGCAGCGATATCGGTAGCCACGAGCACCGGCACGGATCCGTCGGCGAAGCCCTCAATCGCCTTGGTGCGTGCACCCTGGCCCTTATCGCCGTGCAGTGGAAATGCATTGATGCCCACACGGCGCAGCTTCTTGGCTTGGCGGTCGACGCCATGCTTGGTGCGCATGAACATGATCGTCTTGCCCTCACGTGCGGCGATTCGCACGACGACGTCGTTTCGCGCGTCGCGGTCGCCCACGAATACCAGGTGGTGTTCCATCGTGTCCACGGCAGCCTCAACAGGCGCAGTGGAGTGTGTTACTGGGGAGTGCATGAACTGGCGCACCAGCTTGTCCACGTCTCCGTCCAGCGTGGCAGAAAACAGCAAGCGCTGGCCGTCGGCAGGCGTGAGCTTTAAAAGCTTGCGCACCTGCGGCAGGAAGCCCATGTCCGCCATGTGGTCAGCCTCATCGAGCGCTGTGATGGAGACGTCCTCCAAGGAGAGCTTGCCCTGGTTGATGAGGTCCTGTGCACGGCCCGGCGTGGCAACCAAAAGGTCGACGGGACGTGCCAGAGAACGGATGTGATGATTGATGTTCACGCCGCCGACCACGGAAAGCACGCGCAGGCCCAAGGCATTAGCTGGGTCGTTGAGGCGCTCGTGGATCTGGGTGGCAAGCTCGCGGGTGGGCGCGAGCACTAAGCCGCGTGGCCGGGCAGGCTTCGAGGCGCCGGATTGAGCCAGGCGCGCGAGCATCGGCAGACCAAAGGTGAAGGTTTTGCCGGAGCCTGTCGGGCCGCGGCCAAGCACGTCCTTGCCAGCGAGCGCGTCAGGGATAGCCGCCTGCTGGATGGGAAAAGGTTCGGTGATGCCCTGTTTGTTGAGGACACACACGATTTCTTGCGGTAAGCCGAGTTCGGCGAAAGTAGTCATTGCCTTAAATCTTAGTGGCCAACGCTTCTTAGACCGCAATCCAGGCAAAGCAAAAGCGCTAGGCATCCTCCGCTGAAGAAGAGAACCTAGCGCCTTGAAAGAAGGCTGAAAAGCCTTTTTACATCTCAGTCAGGCTGCGGTCGCCGGACCACTCGATGTGGAAGGTGCCTTCCTTGTCCACGCGCTTGAAGGTGTGCGCACCGAAGAAGTCACGCTGACCCTGAATCAGCGCAGCCGGCAGACGCTCAGCGCGTAGGCTGTCGTAGTAGGACAGGGAAGAGGCGAATACCGGCACCGGCAGACCCATCTGGGTTGCGGCAACGACAACGCGACGCCACGGAGCGATGAGTTCGGCGAGCTCGCCCTTGAAGTATGGGTCGAGGATGAGAGCAGGCAGCTGCGGGTTGGTGTCATAAGCCTCGCGGATGCGATCCAGGAACTTCGCGCGGATGATGCAGCCGCCGCGCCAGATGGTGGCAAGATCGCGTGGGTCAACGTCCCAACCGAACTGCTCGGAGCCAGCCTTGATCTCATCGAAGCCCTGCGAGTACGCGATGAGCTTGGAGGCGTAAAGGGCACGGCGTACGTCCTCGATGAACGCCTGCTTGTCGACATCCGAGGGGATGAGGCCTGCTGGCAGCTCACCGTCTTGCGCAGCTGCGCGCTGAGTAGCAGAAGAAGACAGTGCGCGGGCGAAGACTGCCTCTGCGATGGCGGTGACTGGTACGCCGAGCTCTAGGCCGTTGATGGCGGTCCAGCGGCCAGTGCCCTTTTGGCCGGCGGCGTCCAGGATGACGTCGACAAGCGGCTTGCCCGTTTCTGGATCGTTCTGTGCGAGTACCTCAGCGGTGATCTCAATCAGGTAGGAATCGAGGTCGCCGGAGTTCCATTCCTTGAATACCTCAGCGATTTCTGCCGGCTCCAAGCCCGCGCCGTAGCGCAGCAGCTGGTATGCCTCGCCGATGACTTGCATGTCGGCGTACTCGATGCCGTTGTGGACCATCTTGACGAAGTGGCCAGCACCATCCGGGCCGATGTGGGTAACGCACGGGGTGCCGTCGACTTCAGCGGCGATGGACTCGAGAATTGGGCCCAGAGTCTCCCAAGATTCAGCCGGACCACCCGGCATAATGGAAGGACCGTTGAGAGCGCCCTCTTCGCCGCCGGAGATGCCCGCGCCGACGAAGTGCTTGCCCTTGGCAGCTACTTCCTTCTCACGGCGCATTGTGTCCGTGTAGAGGGCGTTGCCGCCGTCAATGATGATGTCGCTTTCATCCATGGCTTCTGCCAGCTGGTCGATGACTGCATCGGTAGCCTTGCCCGCCTGAACCATGATGATGGCCTTGCGTGGGCGCTCGAGAGAAGCGACGAAGTCCTCGATGGTCTCGGAAGGGATAAAGTTGCCTTCAGAACCGTGCTCTTCGATGAGCTTGTGGGTCTTTTCCGGGCTGCGGTTGTAGACGGCTACGGTGTTGCCGTTGTGGGCAAAGTTGCGGGCCAGGTTGGAGCCCATAACAGCCAAGCCGACAACGCCGATGTGGGCGAGTTCAGTCTTTTCAGTCATGGGCTCTATCCTACGTCAGAGTTTGCAGCTACTCTGTCATGGCATGAGCCAAGAAAACCCAGACAAGTTTGAACTCATGGCGAAAATGGTCGCCACCGTCCAAGAACGCCCGCTTTCCGCCGAGGAACTCGCGATTTTCAACGCCCACAACCACGGCTTTGGCGAGCTGCTCGGCCTGGATTTTACTTTTGTCTCGAAGGACGAAGTACGTGCCCAGCTTGAGGTCAAGCCTGAGCACCACCAGCCGTGGGGCGTTGCCAACGGCGGCCTTTATTGCTCCATCGCGGAATCCGTGGGCTCCATTGCATCCTTCGTTGCAGCGGCTGCACCGGTCGTTGGAATCAACAACAATACTGACTTCATCCGCTCAGTGTCTGACGGAATTCTGGAAGCCGTGGCAACACCAGTACAGCTGGGTCGGCGCACTCACATCTGGTGCATTGAGATGCGCCAAGCCGGCAAACTCATTGCGCGCACGAACCTGCGCACGATGGTCAACCCATAGTGCTGCGGACCCTAGGGAATGCTGTGTACTCCCTAGGGCGTTTGTTTCAGCCCTAGAGCCAGTGGTTGCGGCGGAACCACCACCACATGACCGCGACCACGAGCACCATGACGCCTAGCGCCATGAAGTAGCCGCCGCCCCAGTGCAGTTCCGGCATGACATCGAAGTTCATACCGTAGATGCCGGCGACCAGGGTAGGGGCAGCCCACATGCCGACCACCGCGGAGATGGTGCGCATGTCGCTGTTTTGCTGCATGGTCACCTTGGCAACGGAGGCGTCGATAAGCGAGGTTAAGCGCTCGTCGAAGCCCGCAACCTGGTCCTTGACCACAAGCTCGTGGTCGTTGACGTCGCGCAGGTAGGAACGGATCTGCTTGGAGATGAGATCCTTGTGATCATTGGTCATGGCCTTTAGCGCTACCGAAAGCGGGTCAATGGCGTGCTTCATCTCCAAGATCTCACGCTTAAACATGTAGATCCTGTCGATGTTGAACTTGGTCTGCGGGGTAAAGACCTCTTCCTCGATCTCATCGATCTCTATTGCGATGAGCCGAACGATCTCGGAGTAGCGGTCCACCAGCATATCCAGAATCTTCCAGGCCATGGCCACGGGGCCGAGCTCGACCAAGTCCTGCTCATCCTGCACCGTGTACGCGAGGTTCGGCAGCTTAGCCGAGTGGCGCACTGTAATGATGAAGTTATCGCCCAAAATCATCTGGACCTCACCAGTGGAGATGATCTGACGCTTATCGGCAACCTCATCGTGGTCGCGGTAGTTGACCGAGCGAGCGACAACGAAGAGCTGGTCATCATAACGCTCCAGCTTGGGACGCTGGTGCGCCTGAACGGCGTCTTCCACAATCAGCTCGTGAATACCGAACTCGGAAGCGACCTTCGTCATCTGGGATTCATAAGGCTCATGCAGACCCACCCAAACGAATCCGCGGCCGTATTCCTCGACGGTCCGGAGTGCGGAGTGAGGGGTGAACTCGCCCGGTAGTGCCTCGCCGTCGACGAAGACACGGCAGTGTTCTATCGCGCGCTCAGCTGGAACGGAGAAAGTGCGGGAGGAACTAGGAGGATCGTTTCTCTTGCGTGGCCTAAAGGGCGACGGGACAGACGGCATCGTTTCAGCCTCCTTCACTTCTATAACGTTTGCGCGCCAAAACAGGTTCGGCAGGCAGTTTTACTTAGCGGCTAAATCCTACACTGCTTAGGGCATATACTAGTTTTCATGCCTACCTGGAAAGAAGTAACCGCAGCTAACCCCGCGCACTCGGAGAATTTCGCACGCAAATGGAAGATGCTTGCTGCGCAGGGCAAAGACATCCACGGTGAAGCACGGCTTGCCGACGCCATGGTGGAACGCGGCTCTCGCATCCTCGACGCCGGCTGTGGCACGGGCCGCCTAGGCGGCGAGTTGGTGAGCCGCGGCCACACGGTGGTGGGCGTGGACGTGGACCCGATCCTGATTTCGCATGCCGAACATGACTTTCCGGATGGCCAGTGGGTTGTCGGCGACTTGTCTGAAGACGAGATTCCCGAAGGCGACTTCGACCTTGTGGTCTCCGCGGGCAACGTCATGACCTTCCTGGCAGTAGACGGCCGTGAGGCTGCACTGCGCAACATCTACAACTCCCTGCATTCCGACGGCCGCTTCGTCGTCGGTTTTGGTGAGGGCCGCGGCTGGGCATTCGATGACTTCCTGACCCTGGCTAAGGAGGTGGGCTTCCGCGTAGACTTCCTGTTTTCCTCGTGGGACATGAAGGTATTCAAGGAAAGCTCCACTTTCCTGGTGGCGGTTCTCACGCGCCCGGGCGCTGACCTTCTCTAAAACGCGCTTGAGTAGCTGATACGAGCTGCTAGAAAAGCCCCGCGAGGCGTCGCAGCATATGGCCATGGTCCACCGGGCCGTGGCCTTTTCCTACGTTTAGGGCATCTGCGTTGGCAATCGCCTCGTGCAGCCAAACGGTGGACCATTTCAAGGCGCTTGCTAGATTTTCGCCGGCGCCAAGGCGTGCGGCTAGCGCCGAAGACAGTGAGCAGCCAGTTCCGTGGGTGTTCTCGGTCTCTACGCGCGGGCTAGAGACCCGCGCCAGGACACCCTCAGCGTTCACGGCAGCGTTTCCGGCATCGCCGGATGGCAGGTGGCCGCCTTTGACGATGACGGCGGTGCCGGTATCAGCAGCCCAGCGCTGGGCGATGTCCGTAGCCTCCTCGAAGGTCTGGGCCTGCGGAGCATCTGTGAGCACCGCGAGCTCCTTCAAGTTCGGCGTAATCACGGTGGCCTTGCGGCACAGCTGCCGCACTGCGGCCTCAGCTTGCTCGTCCAAGAGGCGATCGCCACTCGTTGCGACCATGACCGGGTCGAGAACAACCGGCGTGGAAGGTGCTAGCTGGTCTAGAAACTTATCCACGGAGACGGTGATATCTGCATTGCCGAGCATGCCGATTTTGACGGCGTCAACCGTGACGTCGTCAAGCACTGCGTCCAACTGGGCCTGTAGGAACTCCAGCGGCGGCGTGTGCACCGAGCGCACGCCCTGTGTATTTTGCGCCACCAGCGCCGTTACCACGGACATGCCATAAGCACCCGCAGCCATAAACGCCTTCAAGTCCGCTTGGACGCCGGCGCCGCCTGTCGGATCCGTGCCCGCAATGGTCAATACGCGCGGCAAACTACCCCGTGGATGAGAATTCTCCACAACTATCCCTTCGCTAGTGCTAACTAAGTGCAGGTTCTAAGGGTCTAATCTCAGCCGCAGGCCTGCGGCACCCCTTGTTGTAGAAGTGAGATTAACAAAGACTGGGAGT
>NZ_KV814044.1:4338-142519 GCF_001813815.1 Corynebacterium sp. HMSC076D02 | reverse complement strand
AGTGCGTTGGAGGCCCCGTCTATTATCACGCAATGTTGCGGAGTTCAGATGCATCGACAAAAGAAAAGTCCAGCTCCCACGGCGTTGTGGGAGCTGGACAATGCATCAACCTAATGCGGACTATGTCCTAGCGTTCGGTACAGCAACGTCAGAGATCTTTTGAACAATGACTTTCTGGCCCTTGAATTTGCCGCTCTTCATGATAGCTACACCATGGCCTGCGTGCTTGGCATCGTCAGCGCGCATGTTGGCGCGGTGGCCGCTGGAATTGTGCCAAATGTTCCAGACGGCTTCGGACACATCATTGGTCATGATGATCGCAATGTTTTCGCGTTCATTGAACTTAGGGTCGTGGTAGAACTGGCCGGTCTCAGCAAGATAGTTTGCCCACTCCTGAGCGCGCTGATCCATCGTGCTGGAGCGCTGTACCGCCTCCAAACCATACTTTGCGCGGTACTTGTTGAGCTCGTTGAAGACGCGGGTTTGATCTGCAGCCACGTTGAAGTTTCCGTTGCTAGGGCTCGTAACCGAGGGATTGCCCGGCTGCGGTGCATTGGAGCTAGAGCCCACTGAACCGCCGGTGAAAATACCGACGAGAGTCAGGATGAGAGTGAGAAGGCCGACCAGAATCTGCGGGACCATGTTGAGCAAGGAAGTAGGCATAGAGAACCGTCCTTGTAAGGAGAGAAGGGGTAGATACATCTCTCATACAACCACCCGTCACGCGTCTTCGGGCGTGGTTCCGCAGAAACGAGATCAAGGACACAAAATCCCCCGCACACCAGGTGGTTTGGTGGTTGTGCGGGGGATAGCTGCAACAGTTAGAACAGCGGCTATTTGGGCCTACTTGTTCTTGTTGATGAAGTTGCGAGCGATGCGCTGCTGCTCGGTGATTTCGAGGTTGCCGCGGTCGCGGGAGATCATGTTCTGGATCCAGTTCACCGCGACGGTGGTGCGGTTGCGGAAGCCAAGGACGTACATGATGTGCAGTCCCATCCAGGAAACCCAAGCCGGGAAGCCATCGAACTCGGTCTTGCCCATCTTCACAACCGCGTTGAAGCGGGAGATGACGGCCATGGAGCCCTTGTCGAAGTACTCGAATGCCTCGCGCTCGTTGGCGGTGGACTCCTCGTCGACCTTTGCCTTGATGAGCTTGGCCACGTGTGCGCCACCCTGGATCGCAACCTGTGCCACGCCAGGCAGGCGGTTCAGGGAGATCATGTCGCCGACCATGTAGACGTTGGAGTGCTGGCCCACGGTCAGATCATCATTAACGGAGACACGGCCAGCGCGGTCTGCTTCGACGCCTGCCTGGTCAGCAACCATCTTGCCCAGTGGGGAAGCGGCCACACCGGCGGACCAAATCTTGGTTGCGCCCTCAATGGTGACGACTTCGTCGTTCTTCATGTTCTTGTAAGTGACGGCGTCCTCGGTGACGTCAGTGACCATGGCATTCAGACGCACATCGACGCCAAGACGCTCCAGGGTGCGCTGCGCCTTGCGGCCCAGGCGCTTGCCGAATGGCGGAAGAACCTGCGGTGCGCCATCAAGCAGGTAGATCTTGGCGCTGGTGGTGCCGTAGTTGGAGTACTGGTCACGCAGAGTGCGGTTAGCCAGCTCGGCGATCTGGCCGGTCAACTCAACACCAGTTGGGCCGGCGCCGACGATGACGAAGGTCAGGAGACGCTCGCGCTCAGCTGGGTCGTCAACGAACTCGGCCTTTTCGAAGGCGGAGACGATTCGGGAACGCAGCTCCAGTGCGTCATCCAGGGTCTTCATACCCGGAGCGAACTCAGCGAAGTGATCGTTGCCGAAGTAGGACTGTCCAGCGCCAGCGGCGACGACGAGGGAATCGTAGGCGAAGGTACGCTGGAAGCCCTCGAGCTCAGCGGTAACGGTCTGGCCTTCCAGATTGATGTCGGTGACTTCGCCGTTGACGAAGTGAGCGTTGGCCTGGTTGCGCAGAAGCTGACGGGTGGAAGGAGCAATCTCGCCGGCGGAAATCATGCCGGTGGCTACCTGGTACAGCATCGGCTGGAAAAGGTGATGGTTCTTCTTATCAATCAGGGTGATCTCAACGTCAGCGTTCTTCAGCTGCTGAACTGCATTGAGGCCGCCGAAGCCGGCGCCGATGACGACTACATGGTGGCGTCCGCCTGCAGGGCGGTAAGGGGTTTCAGCCATAGTGGGGAGATACCTTCCTAAGAAAGCGAAAAATTTTGTACCGAATCAGTCTAAACCCTAGTCACCGTACATGCATACTTTATGTAGGTTAAACAGCTTCTTCTTCGGCATGGCGGCGCATCTAGGTGGGCTTTTCACACTAGGGTTAATTGGAAGCCTTTGTGCACGTAGACGTTTGCCAAGGAGATAACCGGACCAATGGGTGATTTTCCACATCTAGCCACCATCGATGCCAATCAGTGGCCGAGCGTAGCGACGCTTCCGGCGGTGAGCTTTGCACGTTTTAAAGCCCGGCGTGCGGAGGCGGAATTCGCCAAGGCCTGTGATCTCGCGGAGTTGGATCTGGATCCTGAATCTAAGGCTGAAGGAGGACCAGACCTTTCCGTGTTGCACGACGCCCTCTTCATTCGCATCGCAGCCACCGGCTGGCTTGGATTCGCGGAGTCTTATCTGGCGGGCGAGTGGACCACCGCTGACTCTGACAAGCTGGTCAAGGTATTGAGTGGACTACTGCGTGCGAATTATCGCCCGAAGGCGCGCGAGCTCGAGGTCGAGCATTCCACCCCGGGTGAGCTACCCGTGGAATTGGTGCGTCTTTATGCCGGTGATGGCTATACCCATTCGGGTGGCATCTTTGCCAGCGGCGTTCCGACGACGGTCCGGGAGGCGGTGCCGAGCTTTAGCCCACAGGCTGGCCGCAAGGAACCTAAGGAGCACTTCGTTGATGTCACTCACGTTAGTGAGCCGACTGCGGTGGACCGCACCGACCTGAAGGATGGCCAAAAGCGTGCTGCGCAATGGCTTCTCGACGCCACGCGCACCGGCGCCGGCACTCATCTGCTGGTTTATCCCGCAGCCGGAATGAATGTGGCTGTCGAAGCAGTCAACAGGCGGGCGACGGTGGACGTGCTGACTGCCGACGCCGAGCAAGTCGAGGACTTCAACGAAACCCTAGTGCTCGAGGGCGCGGCAGATTCGGTACAGATTCAGCAGATCGATGACACCGTGCCGCATCCGAAACAATGGCGTGGTCGCTACGACGCGATCGTCAGCGTGGAAAAGCTAGAGCTGCTTACGCCCGCAGAGCGTAAGCGCTTCGTGGGGATGCTGGATCGCTCTCTGATCCCAGAGGGTAGGGTCGCGCTCACCTCGACTTTCGCTACCGAGACGATGACCCCGGCTGCCCGTTCGGCGATACAGGTTCTGCGCGCCTATGTCTGGCCCGGACTGGATTACCCAACGCTCGAGGAAACGCACAAGCTCTTCGACCGCAACTCGAATCTGCGCATCATCGCGCAGACGCACGTGGGCGGTCACTACGTGGAATCGCTACGCGAGCAGCGCAGCTACTTCGATGGTCATCTACGCGAAGCCGCGGCGGCAGGTTTCGATCCTGTGTTCCGCCGCCTGTGGACTTTCCAGTTTGCGCTGCGCCAGGCTTTGCTGGAGCTTGGCCAGGTGGATGCCGTGCAACTCACGGCCACCCACCGCCACCGTGGTGGCCGCCGTTAAGGCGTGACCACTGGGCGCGAAGCCCGCTCGAGCAGTACCGCGATTGAGTCGTAGGCCTTGCCGGAGATCATCTCCAGGCCCATCTCACAGGTGCGGTTGTCGGAGACGAAGGCATCGAAGTCTTCCGCCTCCAAGCTGGCTCGCTCCTCGCGGGTGGCAGATTCCACCAGCTCCGGGTGCAGCATGACGCGGTCACCAGCGGAGCCGCAACACATGGCGCCCTCTGGCACCTTGGCTTCACCGCAGAGTCCGGCCAGGGCAACGAGGTCATCGCTGATACCCATGTGGTGGGTAGAACACGTCGGATGGACTGCAATCTTGCCCATAGAGTGCACGATCGGCAGGTGAGGGGCCACTTCATCGCGCAGCCATTCCACAACATCCATGATGCGCAGCTGATCCCACAGTTTTAGCTCGGCGTCGGCAAGCGCCTCTGGCACGTTGTCGAGCAAGCCATGAGTGCAGCTGGCGGCGTCGACAATGATCGGCAGCGCGCCTTCGTCGGACCACTGCCATAGATCGCGCACGATCTTGGTGGCTTGGTAGGCAAAACCCTCTTTATAGCCCTTGGATGACCACGGGGTCTGGCGTCAGCATTAGCGCTTCAGTTCTTTACGCCGGAGGCTGCGTTGCCTGGCGTCGTTGCTGCGGTGTGGGCGAACATTACTGGCGCCGTGTTCGCGGCGCTGGTTCGCCGCAAGCCTTTGCCGGGAGAAAGCGGACCCGGAGGTGATGCCGAGACTGTCGGTGAGTCTGACTCTAGTGCACGGAGGGAGGCAGACGAGGTTTCTGTGCCTGCCGGTTAGATGGGAGATTGGCCAGCCCTGTCCGAAATGACATAATGTACATTATCGGACATTTATCGATATAGATAAACAGGATCGCCCGCCATTTTCGCGTTTGTCCGGCATGCACTTGCACCACCGTTTAAAGTAACTGTGACTTTAAACGGTGGTGTTTCCGTTACTGCCGTTTGTATGCATCAAACAATTGGAACCCCGTCAGACATCCCAATAAGACTGCAGCGCCGAGCAACAACCACATCTGTTGGATGCCGACGAATATGGCAAAGCCAATCAGCACGACGAGCCTGAACCAGATGATCGGAATCAGATGCTTGGAGTTTATCACTATCTGATTTTCTACTTCTCGAGCGTTACGCGGATATTAACTTCGCCTTCTTCGGCGATCTTTGCGGCGATTAGTTCTGGTGTCTCAATTCCATAATCCAGTCGGTTCACTGGAATGTTGCCGCCCAGGACAATCGTCTTGTCGTCACGGACAACGTCAAAGTCTTCACTAACCTTCTTCGTCTTGTCCTTAATAGTAAGCTCGCCTGTCAGCGTCACCTTGGCCACCGAGCCGTCCTCAGGAACGTTCGACAAGTCAGCGGGCTCCGTCAGCTTGAAGCTGGCCTCCGGGTACTCGCGCGTGATGAAGAGCTTGTCCTTCATATTCTGGTCGCGGACTTTCTTATCCGTGGTCAGGCTGGTCATATCGACAACGATTGTGCCTTCTTCAACCTTTTGGTCCTTGATTACTGCCTGACCTTCAACTTCCTTGGTGGAACCCGAGGTGCGGGTTTTCTCAGCAGGTAGGATTTCGTCGATGCTGAAGCCAACTGAGGTGAAATTATGCGGCGTACCAGCAATAACGTGCCAATTGCCGTCTAGTTCAGTGCTTGCTGGCTTGGTATGTGCGGCGTCGACAGGCTTGGTCTCTACACCACGGCCCATGTAGATCGAGTAAAACAGCGGGCCAAGCGCCACCAAGGTTGCAATGAGGATCAGCACCACGAAAATGGAGATGACCAGCTTGCGGTTACGTAGAAGTTTCTGCATTTGTCCTTACCTCAATTCCTCGAGCCGGCGTGCCAGAGTGACAAGCTCCGTGCACAGCTGTTGAAGCTCTTTAGCGTCCGCGCCTTCCTGTGCGGCAATCCCGATGTCCTCTGCGGAGCAACGCAGCTCAAACAGGCCGTCGCGAAGCGCGTCAGCGCGTTCGGGCGTCATGATGACAGCGTCTTTCGGAATCGAGGTTCCAGAGACGTTGTTGCGCTGCTCGTATGCTCGTTGTTTGCAAGATGGGCTGCAGAATTTACGAGGGCGTCCGCGCCCTCCTTGCGGGATCTCCTTGCCGCACCATTGGCATGTGGCTTGGGCGCGGTCGCGGGTAGCTTGACGGATCACCTGATACACCTTAGTCCATTTATCCCGGGGTGGGAACAAACCCGCGGAGCACTTCGTTATACTGTTAGTTTCTTGGGTGATGTATGTCTACCCTTCCAAGCACACTTTATGAAAAGGATGATGTTGCATGGCAGATCGCGTACTCCGTGGTAGCCGCATGGGCGCCGTCAGCTACGAGACGGACCGTGACCACGATCTCGCACCGCGCCAGATGGTCAAGTACCGTACCGAAGACGGTGACATCTACGAAGTTCCTTTCGCAGATGATGCGGAAATTCCTGAGGAGTGGATGTGCAAGAACGGTAAGCTTGGCACCCTGATTGAGGGCGAAGGCGTTGAGTCCAAGCCAGCTAAGCCGCCACGCACACACTGGGATATGCTGCGTGAGCGCCGCTCCATTGAGGAGCTGGATGAGCTTCTCAGCGAGCGCATTGAGAACCTGCGCTCCCGCCGTCGTTCTGCCGCTCGCCTGCTCAAGGAACAGCAGGAGAACCAGGGCTAGTGCGGCCTTCCGCAGCGGAGAACGCAGCTAAATAAAATTAAGAAAGCGGCCTGTCAGCTCTCCTAGATGTTAAATCTAAGTGTTAAAGGAGAAGCTCACAGGCCGCTTTTGCGGGCTTAGCCCGACGAAGTACTTGGTGTACTACTTGGAGTTGCCGAACTGGTGCTTGAGCAGAGCCTTGACCTCGTCTGCGAAGTCACCGGTCCAGGCAAAGCCTTCCTTGACCTTGGCGCCCAAGCCCGGGATGTTGCTGTGGCGGTAGGTGTAGGATGCGATGTTTCCTACCTCACCGGCGAAATCCTTTACCTGCTCAGAGCGATGCGCGATGCCCCACTTGGTTACCTCCATCAGTGAATCCTTGACGAAGGAGCCGTCCAACTTAGACTCGCCGTACTCGCGCTCGGTGAAGGTGATTGGCACCTCGCGTACATCCCAGCCATCCTTGACGGCGCGGAAAGCAAGATCTACCTGGAAGATGTAGCCAGCCTTAGACAAGTCTTCGAAGTCGATGGACTCGAGCAGCTCGCGGCTGAATGCGCGGTAGCCTGCAGTCATATCGGACAGGCCTGCGCCCAGAGCCACTGAGATGTAGATATTGCCCAGGCGAGACAGGTACTCGCGGGAAGCCGGCCAGTTGACGGTCTCGCCGCCTGGGATGTAGCGGGAGCCGATTACCAGATCAGCGCCCTTGTCGATCTCAGCGAGCAACAGGTGCAGTTGCTCCGGTGCGTGAGAGCCGTCAGCGTCCATCTCACAGAGAACCTGGTAGTCGCGCTCTAGGCCCCACTTAAAGCCGGCGATATAGGCACCCAGCAGGCCACCTTTGCCCTCACGGTGTAAGACGTGCAGCTTTTCGTCTTCAGCTGCGAGCTTATCTGCTGCTTCACCGGTGCCGTCGGGAGAATTATCGTCAACGATGAGGATGTTGACCTCTGGCGTTGCCTTGCGGACGCGTCCGGTGATTAGCGGAAGGTTTTCGATCTCGTTATAAGTCGGGATGATAACCAAGGTGGAAGCGTGGGTGTTGCTCACGTTTTTAAAGCTCCTCTTTGTTTGCTGCCGCTAAGACGGCAGAGTTTCTGTGTGGCGCGCCTAAACAAGGTTTCTTCCGCAATGAGCGAAGAGCCCACAACGCGCTGACTGTACCAATGATAACCATCAGCCATTGCAGGAGCGAACCAAACCTTACAGCGATCGTCGTACCCTCGCGCAGCGGAAGCGTCTCAATCAGATACTTGGGCTCAAAAATTTCGCTCTGCTGGCTCACCGTGCCATCTGGGGCGACGATGGCGGAGACGCCGGAGGTCGCCGCCACCACAACCGCGCGGTCGGTCTCCATGGCGCGCAGACGGCTCATGGCCAACTGCTGATAGGTCATGTCGGAGTATCCGAAGGTGGCGTTATTCGTCGGCGTCGTAAGAATCTGCGCCCCATTGCGAATCGAACTGCGGAAGGCTTGGTCGAAAGAAACCTCGTAACAGGTAGCCACCCCAACCAATACATTGTTCATGTGGACCACGCCGGGGCCATCGCCGGCCTTGAAATCACCGGCCAAATCCACCAAGTCGGTGATCTTGCGGAAGAAAGAACGCATCGGCATGGTCTCGCCGAAAGGCTGCAGATACTTTTTGTAGTGGTGCTCTCCTACTTCCCCATCCGCCTTAAAGACCTGCATGGTATTACGCGAGCCCACTGCGTCCTCAGTCAGCGTGCCCACAAGAATGGGGGCCTTGATGGCGTGCACCGCGGCGTCGATAAGCGCGCTAGCTTGGGCGTCCTCAAATGGGTTTACGTCGGAAGAATTCTCCGGCCAAACAACCATGTCCACCGGCTTGCCTGCCGCGGCGGCCTCTTTGGTTACCCGCACGTGGTTTTCCAACACCGCACGGCGCTGAGCGGCAAAGTCCAGCCCCATGCGCGGAACGTTGCCCTGGATCGCTGCAACGTTGACCTCACCTACTGTTTTGCTTGGGCGATTAACAAGACTGCCTGCAGCGAACCCAACGATAAGCGGAAGGATGACAGCAGCGGCAGCCCCCGCACGCAACTTACCGCGAGATCGAATCATCCCTACGAGGCCGGACGCCATTAGCACCGTGGTGAAGGTGATAAGCGCAGGCCCGCCTAGCGGTGCGAGGTTCGCAAGCGGCCCGTCGATCTGCCCCCAAGCCAGACGCACCCAGGAAAAACCGCCGAAGGGAACGCTCGAACGCAGCATCTCAACGGCGACGTAGAAGAACGCAAAGAAGATAAACCCCGTTTTATGTCGCGCTAATGCAGTGCCGCCCATGCCCAGCAGCAGGCTGTATAGTGCTAACCAAAATGCCAAGGCGACGTAGGGAAAACTGCCCACCAATTCGCCAATCCATGGCAGCGTGAGCAGGTAGAGCACGAATCCATGTGCAAACGCGGTACTCGCGCCGGCGCGCAAAGTAGGGGCATTACTCCCCCACGGCGTGAGCACGCCATAGAGCAACGCAATGCCCAGGATTCCCATTGGCCACCAGCCGAGTGGCTGGACGGCTAGAAAAGTAAGACCGCCCGACAGGCAGGCTAGCGTCAGGCGGATTAAAAGGTGCTTCATTACTTCGCGGAATCCCCCGCAGAACCGGATCCACCGCCTGTGAAATCATCCGGATTGAGATTCTCGCTCCACTTGCGGATTTCTTCCTCATCAAGGACCTCTGCCGAGCTCTCCTGGAAAGGATTCCGCGCGTTAGAGCCGTTGTTTGTCATGAAACCATCGAATCCACCGAAGCTGCCATAAGAATCGTGGCGCTGTGCCATGGGGCTAGCTTCGAAGATGCGGGTACCCATGTGCTCAATCTTGCGCACCATCGACGCTGCGAGGATAGTGCGCGCCAGGGAACGTGTAGGCGCGAAGATCAGCAACGCGCCCACAATGGTGGACACAAAGCCTGGCATCGATAAGAGCATGCCGCCTGCCAGCGTGAGTCCCACGTTGCCTGCGGTCTTTCCTGCCTGCTTGCCGTCCATGTAATAGATGCCATCTTCGCCGCGGACCACCTGACGACGCATGATGCGGCGAACTTCCCATGCGGCAATGGTCATGCCGAAGAACATGGTGATAAAAAGCGCCAGCACCGCGCCCAAGATGCCTAGCCATTTAGTCACGGCCCAAAAGGCGACGGACTCGAGCAAAACATAGGCGATAAACAGAACAAAAGGCATGGCTTCTACCCTACCTATCTGCAAACTTCGCGGGTGCGGCCAACACCCCTTGGCAGACGCGAATATTGGCGGTGGGGCGAGGAAAGTTAAGATCGCAGCCATGACTGATTTGCCCCACACCCCGCCCCAAGAATCACCGCAGGGCGCTCCTCATCGCGCGCCGCTGCTGCTTGACGACGCCACTTTCGGCACCATCGCACGCTTTGTTCCGGTCGCAGGCTCGACCACCGCTGCCGACTGGGTAGAGATTGCAGCCTTGGCTCAAGATTTGGCCGATGGGAATGTGTACTTGGCAGAAGGCGCCGCGCTGGAGCTACGCGGCGTGCATGATCAGCAAGAGCTGTTGGCGCGCGTTAGCGCCCCGGGTTTGCTGGCAGGTACTAAGCCGGTGCTGGCCTCTCCTCTATCTGCCACTGCTCGTGCCGTGGCACGCGATATCGCAGCAGTAGTAGAAAGCTTGGATGCTGCGGCAAACCTGCGCCTCGGAGTCGACGGCGGCCACGGCGACATCCTGTACGAGGGGCTGGACTTTGGTGCGATGCTGGAGGGCGAAAATAGCGCGCGCCTGATTAAAGGCGGCGCACTAGATGAAGATGTTTTCAGCATCGAGGAGCTAGTGCCAGCCCTAGTCCAGGCGCTGGAAGAAAGCGATACCCTTTCAGCTACCGTGGCGCATGGCTCCGACAATGCCCAACACGACCGTGGGGCTTTTGAAGGCGAGCGGCCAGCGCTGCCAATTGGTTGGCTGGCTGAGCATACTCGCGAAGGAATCGTGGACCTTGGCGCGGGCCTACACAAAGGAATCATCCCGGCAGAGTTTGCGGATCTGATTGGTCGTCTCGATGTCTCGATTACCGTCACCCCGTGGCAGGGACTTATCTTCCACGACATCGCGGAAGGCGATGCCGAAGTGGTCCTGCGTGTTCTTGCGCCACGCGGGTTCATCTTCGACATCAATTCGCCGCATCTCTACAGCTTTTAAGCGCGCCTATTGGCCACGCAGTTTGGCTTGGCTACAAGCTAAACTCGGCAGTCAATTCTCAACGCTGCGTCTAACGCGGCATATGCCGCCAGATAGGACGTGGTACAAGCCGCATGACCCATGCCAGAGCCTGCAAAGCGCGAGGAATCCAAAGCGTGCGGCTGCGGGGCATGCGGCCTTCATCTGCCGTGATGGAATCCACGACGGCGTCTGCCACGACGTCGGGAGTCACTGATAACGGCGCCGGCTTCATACCAGTGGTCATGGAGCCAATCACGAAGCCCGGGCGAGCAGTGATTAGCGAGAGCGGACCACCGTGCAAGCGATCTGCCAGTCCCTGACAAAAGGCGTCTAGACCAGCCTTGGTAGAACCATAAACATAGTTCGCGCGGCGCGCGCGCCATCCGGCAATCGAAGAAAAAGCGACGATGTGTCCGGACTTCATCTCATCAGCTAAGACCGTAAGCATGGACACCTGAGCGGCATAATCCACTAGTGCGATATCGAATGCGTGTTCTTCGTCATGCTCCGCGCGTTCTTGCTCGCCCAAGATGCCGAACGCGACTACAGCCGTTTTGAGTTCTTCGCCCTCGCCAAGGCAGCGCTGCGCCGCGTGTACGACGTCGCGATGCCTTTCTACCTGGGTGGCGTCGAAATCTAGCGTATGTACTTCGGTGGCACCCGCGGCGCGAAGCGTGGCGACGCGCTCGTCCAGGCCTTGCAGACCACGGGCGGCCAGCACCAGTTCATTTCCCGGCGCAAGGCGCAGCGCAATCTCGCCGGCGATGTCGCTGCGACCGCCCAAGATCAAAACCCCTGCCATCTAGCGCAGCTCCCGCGGAGCCTTGTTCAGGGACTCGTAACCATCCGCAGTGGTGTAAACGATGTCCTCCAAGCGCATGCCCCATTTGCCCGGAATGTAGATGCCCGGCTCAATGGAAAAGGCCATGCCTTCTTCCAGCACAAGCTCGTTGCCTTCCATGATGAAAGGTTCCTCGTGAGTGGAAAGTCCAATGCCATGACCGGTGCGGTGGGTGTAGTACTCGCCATAGCCCGCCTCTTCGATGATGGAGCGGGTGGCGCGGTCCACATCCTGCGCGGTGGCACCGGGCTTGGCTGCAGCGCGGCCGGCAGCCTGGGCACGCTCTAGTACTGCATAAGCTTTCTGGAAGTCTTGCGGTGCCGCGGTAACGTCGCCGCCGACGACGTACGTGCGGGTGGTGTCGGAGTGGTAACCGGAAGGCAAGGTTCCTCCGATGTCGACGACCACCGGCTCGCCTTCAGTGAGCACGCGGTCGCCGTAGTCATAATGCGGGTTCGCGCCATTCGGGCCAGAACCAACGATGATGAAGTCGATCTCGACATGCTCGCGCAGGATCAGCTCACGCAGATCCGCGGCGACGTCGGCCTCGGTGCGGCCAGGCTTAAGCAGCTCCGGCACGGCGTTATGCACGGCGTCGATAGCCGAGCCCGCCTTAGCCAGTTCCTTGATCTCGGCGTCGTCCTTGCGGGTGAAAAGCTCAGCCAATGCGTAGGTGGCCAGTACGTACTGCGGTTGCGCAGAAGAATTGGCGCGCAGCCCATCCTGCAAGCGCAGCACATGATCGGCGGTCAGGGAGGCACCTAGCGCAACAGTGGGCGCTTTGTTCCCTTCGTCCCCTGTGCCCGCAGCGCCTTCCTGCTGCTGTGCAAAGGAATCGCAGGCCAGCTCATAAGGATTTTCGCCATCTTGCCAGCCGCGCAGTTCGATGCCCAGCTCTGCGACAGGGGAAGCATTCAACGTCTCAATATCGGTTGCAGGGGCAACGATAAAAGGCGCGGCGTCCGGGCGCAAGACCAGTGCGGTCAGGCGTTCGTGGGAAGAAACCCACGAGCCGGTGAGGTAGGCAAAGTCTGCGCCGGTACCGAGAATAAGGAGGTCAATCCCCTTTTCTGCGGCGACTTCTTGCGCATGCTTAAGACGCTGCGCGTAGACCGAAACGGGAAAAGCGATTTGTGAATCAGACATGCCCTCGAGCCTACCTTTTTGGATTAAGCTCCGATTGCCACAACGCCGCGCTGGATCGCATCCATAGCCCTGCGGGCATTGCGGCGTATATCTTCCTCGTAACCCGTCTTCGCAATCTGCTGGAGCATATCGACCACCTGGCGGCACCAGCGCACGAAATCACCTGGAGTAAGCTCCGCACCGGCCTCGTTGGCCGCTGCCATGCAGTAGCCCAGCGGTGCGCCCGCGGCCCACTGGTGGATGGCGAGCGCAAAACCGGCCTCAGGCTCGCGAGTGCGCGGCAGGTTGTGGCGCGCTTCGTCTGCGATGAGCTCAGTGTAGATGCGATAGGTTGCCTCCATCGCATCGGCCATCGCTTCCGTTGCAGCCTCCGGCTCACCGCGGATCTCCTTGCGGTTTTCGAAGACACACAGCGAAGCCACGCCCGCGAGCTCCGCGGGATCCAACTCGTTCCAAATACCGCGCTTGAGGCACTGCGCGACTAGTAGGTCGGATTCGCTGTGGATTTGTGCAAGGCGCTCGCCCTCGTCGGTGATGACGGGGGTACGTTCCGCGCCAAGGCCTTCGAACTCCACATAGTCCATCTCTGAAAGTAGGTCTACGATGCGGCTGAAGGTCTTGCCCAAGGTGTCGGTGGCGCGCTCGATGCGAGCGTTGACCTTCTCGAGGTCACGCTCACGGCGGGCAAGCTTTTGAGCTAGGCCTGCGAGCTGCTCGCGGTCCGTGGCCGGCCACGCATGCGCTGGGTGTTGGCGAATAGCGTCGCGCAACTGGCCGACCTTTTTATTTGGTCGGTTGCGCGGCTCCAAGCGCATCTTCTTCGGGCGGTCATAGTGGTTGCGCTTGAAGGAATCCTGCACGAACTTGGTGTTGCGACGGGGATTCTTCTGCACTGGGCGCGGCAGCTTCATGCGCCCGACCACAATCGGCGGGTTGTTGATCCCGGAGGCGTCGATGCGGCCGGACCAGCCGGTTTCAGTAGTCACCCAAGGGCGCGGATCGGCAGCCTGATTTGCCGGGGTGACCACCACGGCCAAGATTGGGCGCTTTTTGCCTGCGATAGCAATGACTTCACCGACCTGCAGGCGGGCGAGCACCACCGCGACTTCTTGGTTGCGTTGCGCGGTGTTGTTCGCGTGCGCGGCTTTTTCTTCTTCGGTGAGCTTGCGGCGCAAACGGATATAGTCCATGAGCACCTCAGCCGGATCCTCCCCGTCACGCGCCGGCGGTGCTAGAGCATCGATGGCGTCGTCAAGCTGATTGCGCAGCTCGCGTACGCGGTGCTCTGCCTTTTCTACCTCGCGGGTCTCCTCCACCACTGAGCCGTCTGCCTGGAACTGTGCAAAGGACTTTTCCAGCAGGCGCAGCGATTCCTCGAAGCCCAGCATGCCGAGCAGGTTGATGGCCATGTTGTAGCCCGGCGTAAAGGTGGAGATGAGCGGGTAGGTACGCGTGGAGGCAAGACCTGCGACGGCGTGCGGATCCATCGCTGGTGCCCATTGCACCACCGCGTTGCCGATGGTGTCGATGCCGCGACGGCCCGCGCGGCCGGTTAGCTGCGTGTACTGGCCTGGGGTGAGATCGACGTGCGCCTCGCCGTTGAATTTGATCAGTTTTTCTAGCACCACAGTACGGGCCGGCATGTTGATGCCCAGCGCCAGGGTTTCCGTGGCGAATACCGCGCGCACGAGACCTTTAACGAAGAGCTCTTCAACGATGTGGCGGAAAGCCGGCAGCATGCCCGCGTGGTGGGCGGCAAATCCTCGCGACAGCGCTTCGCGCCAACGCTTGAAGTCAAGCACCTGGAGATCTTCTTCCGGAATGCCTTCTACGCCGGCATCGATAATCGCCTTGATCTCCTCTGACTCTTCCTGAGTGGTCAGCACCATGCGGCTGCGCAGGCATTGGTAGAGCGCGCCGTCGCAGCCAGCTCGGGAAAAGATGAAGGTAATTGCCGGCAGCATGTCCATCCCCTGGAGCACCTGGAGGGTTTCCGGCCTGCCGAGCGGACGATACCGGTCTTGGGATCGGGCATTGCCAGAGCGGCCGCGCTTATCGCGGCCTCCGCCGTGTCCGCCACCCTTGTGGCGCGCGCGGCTGCGAAAACCTGCACGGTCGTTGCCAGCTGTCTTGCCATCGTCACTATCGCCGGCTTCAAGACGTCGGATGCGGCGCGCCAGTTCGGCGTTTACCTGTCCCCCAGTCTCTGGCTCGAACAGCGGATAGACCTTGCGGCCAATCATCATCCATTGGTCGAGCGGAACTGGTCGGTGCTCAGAGACGATGACGGTGGTGTCTCCGCGTACGGTAGACAGCCACTCACCGAACTCCTCCGAGTTAGAAACCGTGGCTGACAGACCGATGATGGATACGCTTTCATCAAGGTTGAGGATGACTTCTTCCCAGACCGCACCACGAGAGGCATCGGCCAGGAAGTGGATCTCGTCCATGACAACGTGGCTAAGCCGCTCCAAGGCTCCGGACTCGGCGTAGATCATGTTGCGTAGAACTTCGGTGGTCATCACCAAGATTTCCGCGCCGGAATTGATGGAGACATCGCCAGTCAGAAGCCCCACAGCATCCTCGCCGTGGGCAGCTACGAGATCGTGGTATTTCTGATTGCTTAGCGCCTTAATCGGCGTGGTGTAGAAACAGCGAGTGCCGCGCGAAAGCGCCAGGGAAACTGCAAACTCACCGACGATGGTCTTACCCGCGCCAGTAGGCGCGCAGACCAGCACGCCGTGGCCATCTTCAACCGCACGGCAACCTTCCACCTGGAAGTCATCGAGTGGGTGGCTAAGTTCTGCGCGAAAGGTATCCAGGTGCATGGAAGTCATAAGCACCAAGGCTACCTGTTGCTACAACACATCGTCGAAGAAGCTCGCGTTATTGTTCGGTGCCGGCTGAGAGTTGGGAATTGCTGGCTGTGAAGCCTGCGCGGGACGGGTTTGCTGCGGTGCGGCAATCGGGGTCGGTGCCGAAACTGCGGAGGCGCCGCCAATGCCACTGGCCTGGGTATTAAGCGGTGAGGCTGTCTCGTCGTCCAAGTCCAACCACTCGGGGCGTTCGCGCTTGCGGCGCCTATCGTTGATGCGGCAGAACTGGAATGCAAGCTCAACGAGCAAGCACAGCGAGCTAGCGAGCACCAGCATCGAGAACGGATCCTGGCCAGGCGTCATAAACGCGGCAAAAATCATAATCAACACGATGATGATGCGGCGCTTGTCCTTAACGTGCTCGTAGCGCAGGATGCCCAACAAGTTCAAGGCAACAACGAGCAACGGGATTTCGAAGCTGACACCGAAGATAATGAGCAAACCGAGCAAGAAACGATAATAGTCCCCACCAGTCAACGCTGCGGTCTGGAATTCCTCACCAATGCCCATGAGGAACTCAAGGCCGACCGACAGAATGAAGTAAGCAAGCACTGCACCGGCAACGAAAAGAATCACCGCAATCGCGACGAAGCTAAAAGTAAAGCGGCGCTCATTCTTATGCAGGCCAGGGACAATGAAGGCCCAGATTTGGTAGAGCCACACCGGCGAAGACAGCACGGCACCAGCTAGGGCGCCCACCTTAACTCGCAGCATCAGCATCTCGAACGGGGTGGTTGCCAAAAGGCGGCACTCCCCGTCCGCAGTAAAGGACACGCGCTTTTCTTCCGGAAGTGAACAATAAGGTCCGCGCAGAATCTCACCGAGCGGTGGCATGTTAAACGGTGCCTGTTGATACCAAATGAAACCGACGATGGTTCCAACCACCAGCGCAAGCAAGGAGATGACGATGCGGCGGCGCAACTCTTGCAGGTGCTGGACGAGCGTCATCTCCCCCAACGGGTTCTTTTTTGCCTTGCGTTGCGCGCGCAAACGCGCAAGCGCGCTCGCGGGCTTCGCGGCATTCGCAGGAGAATTCTTCGGCATTGTTTAAAAGGATGCTTTCACATTAAAAGGCGAACACCGAACCTCAGCTGAGGCTGGAGTTCGCCGTGGTTGCTAGGCCTAGTGATTAGTTAGCGTTGCCGCCGTTTGGCTGGGTCTGGCCTGGCTGCGAAGAGGTGCCGTTCCAGAACTCCTCGTCGGACTGCTTAGCGGCAGAGATCTGGTTTGGTTCCTGCTTTGGCTGGTTTTCCTGGTGCATCTCGTTTACCTCAGACTTGAAGATGCGCATGGAGCGGCCCATCGAACGAGCCAGCTCCGGCAGCTTAGTAGCGCCGAACAGAAGCAAAACGACAAGCAGAATAGCTAGAATTTCCCAAGGTCCCAGGCTCATGGGTTCCTCTTTCTCTTCAGATAATTGGTGTGGGGCGGCAGTTTTAAAAAGCAACCGCCTTCTGAACTTACGAACGGCTATTTAGTATAACCGCCCAGTGCCGCTAGACGGCGATCTGTAATCGCCTTCACGAGGGAATCCGGGCTGGTGACCCGCACTCTATCAGCTTGGCTTAACGCGAAACGAATAAACCACTCCTCCGAACCGATCGGCATCGTTGCAGCTACGTAGCCATTTTTTAATGTCTCGCCCAAGTTGATGTCGTGCTGTTCTGCTAGCCATGTGAATTCTGGGTGAATCTCTAATGTCGCTTTCTTGGCGTGTCGCATGGCAAAGGGCTGCTCGGGATCGAAGTCAAGCTCCCGAAGGTGGGGGTAGGCCTTTTCAGCAAGCGTCTCGACCTCCTGAATGCGGTCCAAGCGAAAGGTGCGATGCGCTTTTAGCGATTCCTCCCACCCAACGAGGTATGGCTCGGATTCATAGATAAAGATGCGCGCAGGATCCACGGTGCGTTCTTTTTCCTGGTTGCTGGAGGCGGACCAGTATTTAAAGCGCACGCGGTGCCGCTTATCGACGGCGCTTGCTAGCGTGGCCTGGACTTGAGACTCATGTGGATCGGTATCCGCGAGAGAGTCATAGATAGCTGCTGTCTTTTCATCCATAATCTCCCGCAGCTTTGCGGCTGCTGACTTAACGGCCTCGGTATCGATGAGCCCAGGCATGGCCTCGAGGCTTTCGAGGGTGAGCAAAAGCGCACCGGCTTCCGTCGGAGTAAGCCGCAGCGCCTGCGTTAAGCCTTGGTCATTGTAGATTTGGATGCCGTCGCGATAATCGAAGGAAAGGTCGATCAGGTCTTCGGTATGACGGCCTACGCCTGAGCAAAAGAGGCGATCCACCGCATCTTTAAGCTCCGCCGGCGTCATACCAAGGTCGGTGGCGGCTTCCATCGGGGTTTGGCCCGGGTGATTGCGAAAGTACGGGATCAGATTTAAAGAGCGTACTAGCGCTTGCAACTTTTGCGAACCATCAGCCATGGCTACTCCCCTCCTTCCAGTGCGGCCTCATCTGTGACGCCGAGTGGCGCACTCAGCAGCTTAACTATTGCCTCGCGTACCTCTGCAGGTTCCTTGACCTCCACCTCGGGCGCATAACTTGCTGCTATTCGCACGAGCCAATCCTTATCCACGCCGCGCATCTCCACGATTCCATCATCGCGTCGTACCCCTGCTGCTTCCAGCTCCCGGGCACCGCCTTCAGGGATCGCCACCAGCGCATCGACGCGCTGACCGCGCTTAAGCGTGTCTACCACCAGCTCTTGCAGTGGCTTGGGGGCAACAAGGTGGGTCGCCTCCTGCCGGGAACGTTTCACATTATCGATGCGAGTAGCGCGAAATACGCGAGGGGCTTGCCTGTCGACATCCCAGCCCACGAGGTAAACGCGGCTGTCATGGTTGACTAATCCCCACGGATCCATAGTGCGCCGGACTGCCGGCGCGGAAGGCCGCGCGTAGTAATCGAAGCTGATACGCAAACCCTTACGCACGGCCGTCAGTACTGCAGTGGTTACCTCAGGGCTAATGCGGGTGATGTCGTTAACCGCAACGTAGACCGGCGCGCCGCTGAGATCCCTTGAGGCGCCCGAGGCGGCAATCTTGGTCCAAGCAGACAGCGTGAAATCGCTGAGTCCGCCCGGCTTGCCGATGCCGCCGGCTACGCCCAACACCATCGCTTCCTCTGGGGTGAAGTGGACCGGAGGAAGTTGGTATTCCTCCTGGTTAAGACGATAGGTCGAGCCAAATTCACCACTGGTATGGACCACTGGCACGCCTGCGCGCTGGAGGGTGACGACGTCGCGCGCAAGCTGTTTTAGAAAGGCCTCGTCTCCGCGATCTTGGTAGCCTTCCACGTTCTTGCGGATCCAGGCTGCGCTGCGATCGGGACTGCCGCCGCCGTGGGCTGCGCCCTGCAGTGCAAAGGAAAGATTGGTCAATCTTTCAACGGCGGGGTCGCGTTTGCCTGGTTGAGGCTTCGCCATAGGCCCGTGTGCTCCTTAAAGGCAATAGGTAAATTTATGCGTTGTGCTCCATGTAGTCTAACAACGCTTGCAGCCGTGCATCTTCGAAGACAAACGGGTCTGAGAACTCCTCAGTGTGCGGTTCAGGTCGGTTTACCTTCAGACGCGTCCAATCCACGGTGACGTTGGCGCCCAAGCGGCGTGCCGTCTGCAGGAATTCTCCGCGCAGGCGCGCACGCGTAGTCTGCGGCGGAGTATCGACGCAGGCCGCGATAGCCGCGTCGGTGGTCCAACGCTCAACCATCTTGCGCGATTCCAACACATTGAATAGGCCGCGGCCAGGGCGAATGTCGTGATAGGTCAAGTCAATCTGCGCCAGCTTGGGGTGGGCCCAATCGCCGCCGAGGCGCTCACGATAGCGATCCAGAAGGCTGCGCTTGATTACCCAATCGATCTCGCGGTCTACGCCGCTGAAATCTTGGGTATCAATTGCGTGCAGCGTGCGCTGCCAGAGGTCTACTACCTTGCGCATCTCGGCATTCGGAGTGCCCTCATCCGGGCGTTCCTCCAGCCAGCGTTGGGCTGCCTCGCACAGGGCGTACTGCACTTCCAATGCTGTGATGGTCGAGCCGTCCTTCAACCCCAATTCGGTACGGCCAGTGGTATCGCGGGCGATGTCACGGATGCGATGAATAGGATCAACGACATCGAAACGCGGTACGTCGAAGCCTGCCTCTAGCATTTCCAGCATCAACAACGTTGAACCAACTTTCAACGCCAGCGTGGTCTCCGACATGTTGGAATCGCCGACGATGACGTGCATGCGGCGGAAGCGTTTCGAGTCACCATGCGGCTCGTCGCGTGTGTTGATGATTGGTCGCGAACGAGTCGTGGCCGAGGACACGCCCTCCCAGACTTGATCCGCGCGTTGGGAAAGCAAAAAGCGAGCTGGCTGGTCTGCCTTAGCCGGTTGAATCTTGCCGGCGCCGCAGATGAGTTGGCGGGTGATCATGAAAGGCAGCAAGGCCAGGCCTAAGTCTTTGAGCACCGCGTGACGGCTAATGAGGTAGTTCTCGTGGCATCCATAAGAGTTGCCTGCTGAGTCGACGTTATTTTTAAACAAGTAGACGGAAGCTGGGCGATTTTCGGCAGCCATCGTCCCTTCAGCCTTGCGGGCGAGCTCGTCTACGATGCGGTCGCCGGCGCGCTCATAGTTGATGAGCTGAGTGAGGCTATCGCACTCGGCAGTGGCGATTTCCGGGTGTGAGCCCACATCAAGGTAGAGCCTTGAGGCATTTGGGCTAAAGATATTCGAGGAAGAATATTGCTCCACAACGGGCCGGAACAGGATGCGCGCCACCTCATCCGGAGTCAGCGCGCGCTGATTGCCATCGACCCGTGAGGTCACGCCATATTCGGTCTCTATGCCCATGATGCGGCGGGCATAGACATGATCCGTGTGCGCCTCGCTCACGTCTATTCGCCGCCCTTTTGCACATATGCGCGTACGAATTCTTCAGCATTGTTCTCGAGCAGGCCGTCGATCTCATCAAGCAGATCATCCGTGCCCGCGCTATTGATGCTCACCTGGCCCGCGGAGAACTCCGCTGCCTCGTCACCGTTGCTACCGCCGTTGCCGGCGTTTACCTGGGATTGGTTTCCGCTCATTGTCCTTAATCCTTCTTTCTTTCCTACTATCTTTCTATCTTTTCGGTGAATTGCTTCCTATGGATTCTTCGCGCTAACTGTGCCGAATCGCTACCCCGGCCTTGTCGAGCTCAACGAGTAGTGTTTCGACGTCGTCAGCCCGCTCGATGAGCTCCGCAGCATCAGCTGCGCCTAGCTCTAGCGTGTCATCGAGAGTGACGGTCGCGATGTTGGAACCGTGACGCAGGGAGACAGACTGCCAGCTGGCGGCAACGACTTCCTCACCGTATTTTTCTATGACTCGGCCGCGGAAGAACGCACGCGTATCCCGCGGCGGGTTTTGGGCTGCCCTCGCAATCTCCTCCTCACTGACGAGCACGCGCATGCGCCCCTTTCGCACCAGCGCATGGTAAAGCGATTTGGCGGGATCGACGTCAGTGTATTGGAGATCGATAAGCGCCAGTTTGGGATCGTCGACGGCCACGCCGCGATCCATGTATGCCTTGAGCAACTGGTATTTGGCTACCCAGTCCACCAGATGTGCTGCGGAAAGCGGCTCTGCCGCGAGCAGGCCGGCGACCTCGTCCCACGCCGCCAGGACCTTCTCATCCACGTCGTTCGTCGGAGTGACCCGCTTGCGATATTCAGCTAGCAAATCAAGTGCTGTGAGCTCGCGTCCGTCCTTGAGCTTCAGCTTGTGCTGTAGCTTGAGGTCTCGGCTAACCAAGGAAACCTCGGCCACCGCATCGCGGAGCTGTAGGTCGCTGAAATCGACGCCCGCTTCAATGGCATCAAGCACCAAGGAGGTCATGCCAAGCTTCAACAAGTTTGCTGTCTGCGACATGTTGGCATCGCCAATGATGACGTGTAGGCGCCCAAAGTCCTCGGCTACCGCGTGCGGCTCGTCGCGAGTGTTGATGATGCCGCGGTTGAGCGTTGTCTCCAGCGAGATCTCCTGCTCGATGTAGTCGGCGCGCTGGGAGATCTGAAATCCTGGCTCTTCACCTTCTTGTCCAAGGCCAACGCGGCCAGCGCCAACCACTACCTGGCGTGCCACGAAGAACGGGATGAGGCCCGCGGCAATCGCGGAAAACTCGGTAGAGCGCCGGTACTGGTAATTTTCGTGCGAACCGTAGGATGCGCCTTTGCCATCCACATTGTTCTTGTAGAACTTCAGTGGCGGGCACGGATCATGATTCGCCAGCACAGATGTGCCCTGCGCGGATAGGCGCGCTACCGCTTCGGCGGCTTGTCGCAAAACTACGTCACCGGCGGCGTCGTAAAGCATGGCGTCCCAAGCATTCGTGCATTCCGGGGAGGAATACTCCGGGTGCGCGTGATCGACGTAGAAGCGCGCACCGTTTGCGGTCACCACATTGGCCACGCCGATTGCATTTGGATCAACCACAGGAACGGTTTGATAGCGCTTCAAATCAAAACCGCGGGAGTCACGCAGCGGATGTTCCTCGCGGAAGTCCCAGCGCGAACGCGCCAAAGTATGAAGCGCCGCATAAGCCACCACGGCATGGGTCGAGGTGACAATGGGCGAAAACTCCGGACTCGTGGGAGTGGAAATCCCGTACTCAGTTTCTGTTCCTAGGACGCGTGCCATGAGGTACTCCTAAAGCCCATTAGCTCGACTCGGGTTACTTCTGCGCCAGCTTGGGTGCCGGCAACAATCTTGGTCCACTCCTCAGGGCTAGCCGAGGTTGGTACGTATTCTGACTCCGCCTGCTCCGCGGCAATGGCCTGGCGTAAGTGTTCCGAAGTAATACCGTGCGTGCTTATCTCGCTATCAGCAAGCGCGTCCTTGATCGCAAGCTTCTTTGCACGCGCTACGATGTTGGCAATCATCGCGCCGGAGACAAAGTCGCGGTAGAACAACGTCCGTGGCTCATCATTGCGGTAATGCAGACGTACGAAGGGTCGCTCCGAATAGAGCTCTTCGACTGCAGAATCAATCAGCCCCTCGAGGTCCGCCTGGTGCGGCACCTTCTGACCCAGATGCCGGCTAAAGATCTCGCGGGCGCCTTGCTTGCTGGGGCGATTGACGCGAATCTTGATGTCGAGTCGGCCCGGGCGCATGATGGCGGGATCGATGAGCTCCTCACGGTTGGTGGCGCCGATGACGATGACGTTGCCCAGCTTTTCGACGCCATCGAGCTCCGTCAGCAGCTGCGGAACCACCGTTGTCTCCATGTCTGAGGAAACTCCGGAACCACGGGTACGGAAGATGGATTCCATCTCGTCAAAGAAAACGATGACCGGGCGGCGCGAATCCTGGGCTGCGAGTTCGCGAGCGCGTTCAAAGATAAGGCGAATGCGGCGCTCGGTCTCACCCACGTACTTGTTTAAGAGTTCAGGGCCCTTGACGTTCAAAAAGAAGCTCGGGCCGCCACTACCCATCTTCGTAGCGAGCGAATTGGCCACGGCCTTAGCAATCAAGGTCTTGCCACAGCCCGGCGGGCCATAAAGCAGCACACCCTTCGGCGGCTCCAAGTCATATTGCCGATAAAGATCCGGATGCAGGAAAGGCAGCTCGACCGAATCGCGGATTTGGGAGATCTGAGCATCCAGACCGCCGATGTCGTCGTAGCTAAGCTCTGGGACCTCCTCCAACGAAAGCTGTGCCACCTCGGACTTTTCAATCTTTTCGAGCGCGACACCTGCCTTGCCATCGACAAGGACTGTGTCGCCAGCGCGAATGCCCTCGCGAAGACGGGCGGCCAAAAGCACCACCTGCTCCTCGCCGGAGGAGTTCGCCACGATGACGCGGGTGGTGCCTAAAGTCTCTTGCACGGTGGCAAGGCTTCCCGTTTGCGGGTGACCACAAGCTTCTACAACGACGAAGCCCTCGCCTAAACGCACGAGTTGGCCGGCTTCAAGGCTGCCTGGCTCTAGGTTGGGCGAGACCTTAACCCGCATGGGGCGGCCGTTGGTATAGACCTCGGCGTCGCGCCGGGAATCATGCGGCTTTCCTGAGTATCCGAGGAATACACCATAGGTTGAGGCAGGCTCTGATAGTTCGTTGACCTCGGCCAACATCTGCTGCAGCTTGTTGCGGGAATCCTGCAGCAGCGAAGCGAGCTTGGTGTTGCGCTCGGCTAGCTGATCAATCTGCCTTTTGAGGGCGGCTGTGTGACTTGCGTCGGTCATAGCTACACACTAGCGCGTGAACCATGCCGACAAGTCAGGTTGGCCTAAAATCTCCCCGCGGATTCTTTGGCTCCGCTTCGTTTCTTTTGCACCTACTTGCGGGCGCGGCGCTGCGGGCGGGGTGGAGTCACGCCGTCGGCAAGGCGGCGCGTCCAGATGAGGAACGCAGTGTGCGCGTTCATGCGGTGCTCTGGACGGGTGGCAAGGCCTTCCACCTTCCATTCACGCACGAGGGACTCCCAGGCCTTCGGCTCGGTAAAGCACTTCAGCTCGCGGATCCCCTCCATGACCTTCATCAGCTGCGGCACGGTAGCCACGTAGGTCATGAAAACGCCGCCAGGGATCAGGATGTCGCGAACCTTCTCCAAATGCTCCCACGGCTCAAGCATGTCGAGGATGACGCGGTCGACCGGACCGCCGAGTTCTTCCACGGTGACGTCCGCCAAATCACCCAAGCGCGGGGTCCACCACTCAGGCTGCTCGCCGAAGTATTCCTTGACGTTGTCCACGGCGTACTCCAGGTGATCATCGCGCACCTCGTAAGAGAAGACGTGTCCCTGCGGGCCAACGGCGCGCAGCAGCGTCATGGACAACGCACCGGAGCCGGCGCCAGCCTCCAGGACGCGTGCGCCCATGAAAATATCGCCTTCGACCAGGATCTGCGCGGAGTCCTTCGGGTAGATGACCGCCGCGCCACGCGGCATGGAAAGCACGTGGTCCACCATCAAGTGGCGGAAGAGCAGGAAGTCGCTGCCCAGTGTGGAGCGCACCACGGAGCCCTCATCCAGACCGACGATTTCGTCGTGGCGGATGATGCCCTTGTGCGAGTGAAACTCGCCGCCTTCCTCAAGTATCACCGTGTAGTGGCGGCGCTTAGCATCGGTCAGTTGGACGCGATCGCCATAGTGAAAAGGTCCGGAATAAGGCATGGTGTGTGCTTCCTATGCTTTCTCGTGGATTTAAAGGAGGTTTAATTAACCTAACAAGTATGCCTCAATGGCCTTGGCCATCCATACTTGGTCACGTTCGCCGACCATCTCGCGTGCGGAGTGCATAGAAAGCATCGGCACGCCGACGTCGACGGTGTCGATGCCTAAGCGGGTCGCGGTGATGGGACCGATGGTGGAGCCACAGGGCACGTCGTTGTTGCCCACGAAGCGCTGGAAAGGAACCTTGGCTCGCTCGCATGCGCGCTCCCACAGGGAGACGGTCGTGGCGTCGGACGCGTAGCGCTGATTGCCGTTGATCTTGGTGACGGGGCCCTTACCGATAATCGGGTGATGCGTGGGATCGTGCTTGCCTGCGTAATTAGGGTGGACCGAATGCGCGGCGTCGGCCGACACGCAGCAAGAACGCGCATACATTTGATACCGCTCCTCCTCGTTGGCTCCCAGCGCGCGACCAGTGCGCCCCAGGACATCGGCGAGAATCGGGCCGGCAGCACCGAAACGAGAAGCCGAGCCCACCTCTTCGTGGTCGAAGGCAGCCATGACCAAAATGTCTTCGTGTCCATAGTCCTTCTGCTGGGCGGCATTGCGCATTGCGACGAGGCTGGCAAACACGGAAGAAAGATTATCCATGCGGCCGGCCGCGATGAAGCGCTCACCGGTGCCGAATACGGCGCCCCGCTGGGCATCGGCAGTAATGAGATTGAATGCAGAGATCTCATCCTGAGCCACGCCGATGGACTCCGCTACCACGCGCAATACCGAGGCATCGGGAGTGCCCACGGAAAGCACCGGCTGCATGTTGTGCTGGCGATCCGGCTTGAACTCGTCCTTGCGGTAGAGGTGGATAGCCAGCGAAGGAAGACGCAGAATCGGGCCGGTGTTAACCAAATGATGCACGCCATCCTTCGTTACCACCTGACCGGCAACGGTCAGCTCACGGTCAAACCAGGTATGCAGCAACGGGCCGCCGTAAATTTCTACCGCGACCTGCTGCCAGCCCGCAGCATCAAAATCGGGGGTCGGCTTGAGCACAAGGCCCGGCGAATCTGTATGAGAACCGATGATCCTAAACGCGGAGTGTTTGCCCGCGCCCTCCGGCACGAACCAAGCCATGATGGCGCCGCCGCGAATCATGTAGTGGCCGCCTGGGGCTGCTGACCATTCCGCGGCCTCATCCTGGCGGACAAAGCCCACCTCTTCTAGCTGGCGCGCCACCTCGTGGGCCGCGTGATAGGAAGAAGGAGAAGCGGCTATGAAATCAAGGAACTCATCCGAAATACTCATGCCTCCTACTTTGCCATGAATTGCGCCGCGCTAAGCTAAAAGGACCATGGCTGATGCACGAAAACCTCGCCCGTTGGCGCTTTCGCCTTCTCGGGCCTCAGACTATAAACAGTGCCCACTTCTCTACCGCTTTCGGGCAATTGACAAGCTCCCCGAGCCGAAGACCGTAGCGCAAGTAAAAGGAACGCTGGTCCACGCAGTTTTAGAAAACACCCACAAGCTGCCGCGCGAAGAGCGTGACTACCCCGCTGCAGTGAAAATGATTAAGCCGGAATGGGCCAAAATGGTCGCTGCCGACGCCGAGCTTAAAGAGCTCGTGCCCGAGGAAGAAACCCTCGATTTCTTCGTAGCGGCCCGCGAATTGCTCAAGGGCTATTTCCAGATGGAAAACCCGCAGGGCTTCGATGCTAAAGAATGCGAGATGTACGTCAATACTGTCTTGCCAAACGGCGTGCCGGTCCGCGGCTTCATCGACCGCGTGGACGTTGCCCCAACCGGTGAGGTCCGCGTCGTGGATTATAAGACCGGCAAGAAGCCAATCCCCCGCTTTAGCCAAGACGCCCAGTTCCAGATGCGTTTCTACGCGCTTGTCTATTGGCGAATGCTAGGCGTCATCCCCGCCCAGCTGCGCTTGATGTATCTCAAGGTCATTGACTCGATGTTCCTTACCCCAACCCGCGAAGAGCTGGAGTACTTCGAGCGCGACCTAGGCGAGCTCTGGGCAAAGATCGAGGGCGACGGTAAGGAAGGTCTCTTCCGCCCGAAGACCTCGAAGCTTTGCGGCTGGTGCTCTTTCCAAGAGCTTTGTCCTGAATTCGGCGGAACCCCGCCCGAGTATCCGGGTTGGCCGGGCTCCGCCGCAGATAACTAGAACAGGCCGGAAATGGTGCCGTCGGCGGCAACATCGATGTTGTTGGCCGCCGGCTTCTTCGGCAGACCCGGCATGGTCATGACGTCGCCAGTCAGCACCACAATGAAGCCCGCGCCAGTACGCGGCAGCAGCTCGCGCACGTGGAGGGTATGGCCCTCTGGAGCGCCCAAGGCAGCCGGGTTATCGGAGAAGGAGTACTGCGTCTTTGAGATGACCACTGGGAAGTTATCCCAGCCATTGTCCTTGATGTACTGCAGGTCTTTCTTGGCCTTCGGGCCGTACTCGATAGAGGTTGCGCGGTAGACCTCGGTGGCGATCTTTTCGATGGACTTTTCCACGCCCTCTGCTGGATCGTAGAGCTGATGTGCCTGACCCTCGGAGAGGTTTTCTACGAGGGTTTCTGCCAGCTCCTTGGCTCCTTCGCCGCCCTTTGCCCAGACATCTGCCTCAGCCAGGGAGACGCCAAAGTCCTTGGCCCAGGTACGCATGAATTCGCGCTCGGCCTCGGTATCGCTGTAGAAGGAGTTAAGCGCAACTACTGGTTGCAGACCAAACTTGCGGATATTTTCAACGTGGCGCTCGAGGTTGACGATGCCCTTGCGCAGTGCATCAAGATTTTCCGTGGTCAGGTCCTCACGAGCTTGGCCGCCGTTGTACTTCTGGGAGCGGATGGTGGCAACGACCACAGCGCCCGCGACGTCGAGCTCGCCAAAGCGAGCCTTGATATCCATGAACTTCTCGCCGCCCAAGTCGGCGCCAAAGCCAGCCTCGGTGAGCACAATGTCGCCGAACTTCATCGCAGTCTGTGTTGCAAGCAAGGTGTTGCAGCCATGCGCAATGTTGGCAAAAGGTCCACCGTGTACGAATGCCGGGGTGCCGCCCAGAGTCTGTACTAGGTTCGGGTTGAGGGCGTCGCGCATCAAAGCAGTCAGTGCGCCCTCGGCATCAAGCTCGCGTGCCGTGACTGGCTTTTGGTCGAAGGTATAGCCAACGGTAATATCACCCAAGCGTTTCTTAAGGTCTTCGAGGTCAGTAGCCAGGCCCAAGATAGCCATGATCTCTGAAGCTGCGGTGATGGTGAATCCGGTTTCCGCAGGCACTCCGTGTGCCGGGCCGCCGAGGCCAGTGACGACGCCGCGCAGCGCACGGTCATTGACATCGAGGCAGCGCTGCCAGGTCACGCGGCGCGGGTCGATGCCGAGCTGGTTTCCTTGGTGGATGTGGTTATCGATGATGGCAGCCAAGGTGTTGGTGGCCGCTGCGATGGCATGGAAATCACCGGTGAAATGAAGGTTGATATCCTCCATCGGGACAATCTGGGAATAACCGCCGCCGGCGGCACCACCCTTGATGCCCATGACTGGACCTTGGGAAGGCTCACGCAAAGCGACGATGGCCTTGTGCCCCAGTAGTGCTAAAGCATCGGTTAGACCAATCAGCGTGGTGGACTTGCCTTCACCAGCCGGTGTTGGAGAAACACCAGTGACGAGCACCAGCTTGCCTTTGGTGGGAAGGTCCTCGAGCTTCGTGATATCAACCTTGGCTTTGGTGTTGCCATAAGGAATGAGCGCTTCCTCCGGGATTCCCGCACGAGAAGCAATATCGGTAATTGGCTCCAGTTTGTGAGCCTGTGCGATTTCGACATCTGAGAGTTGGGTAGCCATGGCTTTATGCTACAGAGAAAAGCCGCCCGATCTGCCTGTTTCGGAGAAAAGGCCCGATCTGCCTGTTTCGGAGAAAAGGACAGTGGGCGGCTAAATTGTCAAATCGCGGGCTCTAGGCGATGACAGCACCGAGTGCGTAGCTCAGCAGAACAGCGACCACGATGGAGACCGTTCCTGGGATGAGGAATGGGTGGTTGAACACAGCCTTTCCGATGCGGGTGGAGCCGGTATCGTCCATCTCAACTGCGGCCAGCAAGGTTGGGTAGGTCGGGAGGATGAACAGAGCGGAAACGGCTGGGAATGCGGCCAGTGCGGTCAGCGGGCTTGCGCCCAGGGCCAGCGCGGCCGGCAGCAGCGCCTTGGTGGTAGCAGCCTGGGAGTACAGCAGTGCGGCGGCGAAGAAGAGAACGACGGCCAGCATCCACGGAGCGGACTTGACGACGTCGCCCGCCATGGTCTGGATGTTGTCCATGTAGTGGTTGATGAGCGTGGTGCCCAGCCAGGCGACGCCGAGAACACACATGGAAGCAGACATACCGGACTTGAATACCGGGGTGTTGAGGATGTCGGCGGCTGGAATCTTGGTGATCATGACGATGAGTGTTGCTGCGGTAAGCATGACCGTCATGATGGCCTCGTTGCGTGGCAGGGTCGGCTCGGAGATGAGGCCAACCTGCTCCGAGGTCAGCGTTGCCCAAATCATGACGATGACGATGGCAGCCAGGAAGATGTAGATGGAGGCCTTTGCGCCCTTTTGCGTGCTTTGGTCGGTGTGTCCCTTCGGCATTGCGACGAGGCCCTGTGCGAGGCGCTCCTGATAGACCGGATCGTCTTCTAGTTCCTTACCCGCGTGGTTTGCTAGCCAAGCAGCCGGGAAGATGCTGAGGAAGGTTGCTGGAATAAGAACGCCGAGCAGCTGGAGGTAGCCGATGCCGGTTGGCTCCAGAAGCGAGGCCAGCAGGACCACAGCGGCGGAAATCGGCGAGGCACAGATTGCCATCTGGGAGGCTACAACGGCGATGGAAAGCGGACGCGATGGGCGGACCTTGCCTTCCTTTGCTACCTCGACGATGACGGGCAGCGTAGAGAATGCGGTGTGGCCAGTACCTGCTAGAACGGTCATCAGCCAGGTGACGATCGGCGCATAGTAGGTGATGCGTCGCGGGTTCTTACGCAGGAAGCGCTCGGCCACCTGGACCAGGTAGTCCATACCGCCCGCGCGCTGCATGGCGGCGATGGCGGCAATAACGGTCATGATGATGCCGATGACGTCGAAAGGAATATCTTCACGGGTAACCGGCACGCCTGTTAGGCCCAGCAAGAGGACGCCGAGACCGCCAGCGACACCGATGCCGATTGAGCCAATGCGGGCACCTAAGTAAATCGCGGCGAGGACAATGAGGATATGGACTACAGCCATGGGAATCTCCACAAGGTCGAAAAATTAAATGGCTTCCTCAGCCGAAAATAAACGAGTCAGCCATGCTCTGTCCTCCCCATTGTCCCCCAAATCATGTGGTTTTGGTTAATTAAAACGCCCGTTTGTGCTTGTTCCCACAAAATTAACCTTTTGCATTACGGTTGGTTGATTGAAAACCAGAGAAATCCCTGCACAACAACAAAACGACGAAAGGCCATGTGGTAAAACCACATGGCCTAAAATCCGTACTTAATAGCTCGCAGGAGGCGCTGATACTCCCCCAGCGAAACCATTAAAGGTTTAGGTCGGATTTAGTCCTCGTCGATGTAGAGCTGGCCGCGGAACTCTGGGTGCATCAGGTTCTCAACGGACAGAACCTTGGACAGGGTTGCCTCGTCCATAAGGCCCTTCTCCAGAACGAGTTCCTTGACGCCCTTGCCGGTCTTCAGGGACTCCTTAGCGATTTCGTCACCGTTGTGGTGACCGATGAACGGGTTCAGGTAGGTGACGATACCGATGGAGTTTTCAACGTATGCGCGGCAGACATCAGCGTTGGCGGTGATGCCGGTGACGCACTTCTCGCGGAGGGTGTCAACAGCGTTGCCCATGATACGGATGGACTGGAACAGTGCCTCGCCGATGACCGGCTCCATGACGTTGAGCTGGAGCTGGCCAGCCTCAGCAGCCATGGTGACAACGTGGTCATTGCCGAAGATCTTGAAGCAGACTTGGTTGACAACCTCTGGGATAACCGGGTTGACCTTACCCGGCATGATGGAGGAACCAGCCTGGCGAGCAGGCAGGTTGATCTCGCCCAGGCCAGCGCGTGGGCCGGAAGCCAGCAGGCGCAGATCGTTACAGATCTTGGCCAACTTCATAGCGGTGCGCTTGATGACGGAGTGCAGCAGAACGTATGCGCCGCAGTCGGAGGTTGCTTCGATGAGGTCGCGAGCAGTCTTGATCTCCAGGCCAGTGACCTCGGATAGGGCTGCGGTGACCTGGTGGCGGTAGCCAGCTGGGGTGTTAACGCCGGTACCGATTGCGGTGGCACCAAGGTTGATCTCCAGCAGGCGCTTCTGAGCGTCGCGCAGTACCGCCTGCTCCTCAGCCAGGTTATGAGCGAATGCCTTGAACTCGTCACCCAGGGTCATAGGAACAGCGTCCTGCAGCTGGGTGCGGCCCATCTTCAGGATGTCCTGGAACTCGTTGCCCTTGTCGTGGAAAGCGTTCTGCAGGGAATCGATGCGCTCGATCAGGGTGTCCAGGGAGTAGTACAGACCCAAGCGGAAACCGGTTGGGTATGCGTCGTTGGTGGACTGGGACATGTTGACATCATCGTTCGGGTTGATGATGTCGTATGCGCCCTTTTCCTCGCCGAGGTACTCAAGAGCGAGGTTGGCAACAACCTCGTTGGTGTTCATGTTCAGCGAGGTGCCCGCGCCGCCCTGGAAGACGTCGAGCGGGAATTGGTCCATGCAGCGACCCTCGTCCAAGATCTGGTCACATGCCCAGATGATTGCTTCTGCCTTCTGCTTAGGCAGAACGTGCAGACGACGGTTGGCCATTGCGGTGGCCTTCTTGACCATCACCATGCCGCGGATGAAGTCTGGAATGGTGTTGATAGTGACGTAGGAGATCTGGAAGTTGTCGATGGCGCGCAGGGTGTGGACACCGTAGTACGCGTCATTCGGGATCTCCATGGAGCCGAGAAGGTCGGTCTCGGTGCGAGACTTCTTAGAAGAAGACTTCTTAGCCTTGGCAGCGTCCTTGGCCTCGTTAGCAGAAGGTTTTACGCCCTCCTGCTTAGCGTCGATTTCTGCATCCTTCTTAGTGGTCTTAGCCATTTGGCGGGACTCCTTAAGTGGTCAATACTCGCTGAAAAATCCGCGAGCATTTCGAACGATAGTTGTTTGAGTAAACTCAAGGCCCATCGTAGCTAGAGCAGGCATTCCGGCGTTCAATCTGCGCAAGATCTCTAAAATTTACCCCTAAAAGCGGGCGATGCGTAGCTCTGATGCCAGGATAGCTTCCGCTCCCAACGCCGAAAGGTGGTCCATAATTCGATTCGCATCCTGCCGTGGGACCATCGCGCGCACCGCTACCCAATTGTCCCTTGCGAGAGGGGCAACCGTGGGCCCGGTAAGCCCCGGTGTTACTGCCGAAGCCGCCTCCAAGTCTTCTTTGGGCACGTTGTAATCGAGCATCAAATAGTTACGCGCATTTAGGATGCCCTGGATGCGTTGGAGGACTACTTGCTCTTCATCGCTCAATCCCACGCCGGCGCGCTTGATGAGGACCGCCGTGGACTCGGTGATGGCTTCCCCAAACGGGGCAAGCCCCTGCTGACGCAGCGTCGCTCCGGTAGAGACCACGTCTGCGATCGCATCGGCAACGCCTAAGTGGATGGAAATTTCCACCGCACCATCGAGGCGGATAACTTCAGCTTCAATCCCCCGCTGCCGCAGATCCGCGCGCACGAGATTGGGATAAGAAGTAGCGATCTTTTTGCCCTGCAGCTTTTCAATGGTCCAGTCTTCACCCTGGCGGGCGGCGTAGCGGAAAGTGGATGCGCCAAAGCCTAAATCTAAAACCTCGTTGAATGATGCGCGGGAGTCACGCGCGAGATCGCGACCAGTAATGCCTAAGTCCAAGACGCCTTGGGCGACGTAGATGGCGATGTCTTTGGGGCGCAAAAAGAAAAACTCGACGCCGTTAGCCTCGTCAACGATGTTGAGTGCCTTGGAGTGCCCGCGGCCTTTGTAGCCGGCTTCTGCCAAGATGCTAAGGGCAGCCTCGGACAATGATCCCTTGTTGGGAACGGCAACTTTAATCATCTTAAGGCTCCTTCCCTTTAGAGATACTTGTAGATATCTTCTGGCCTAAGCCCCCGCTTTAGCATCATGACCTGTAGCCAGTAAATAAGTTGGGACATTTCCTCGGCGAGCTCTTCGTCGGATTGATACTCGGCAGCAATCCAGACCTCACCGGCTTCCTCGATGATCTTCTTGCCAAGATGATGAGCGCCCTTATCGAATGCAGCCACGGTTCCAGAGCCCGCTGCACGGGCCTGAACCTTCTCGGACAGTTCTGCAAAAAGGGACTCGAAATTCTTCACGGATTCTATTGTTGCATAGAAACTTGGCTCCGAGGGCTAAAATCGATAACTAAATAGATTTGGACGAATTAGAGCTCATCTCGCCAAACCACGCATAGACATCGGCCGCGTTAACGCCGTCTAAGTGACGCGCAGGCCGTAGCGTAGAAATTTCGGTTACTTCCGCTGGAACCTCTACCCTGTCATCCTCTGGTAGGCCAATGACGTGGCAGCCGGCGTCGACAGCCGCACGCATGCCCGCAGCGGAATCCTCAAAGACCAAGCAATCAGCGGGATGAAGATCGAGGCGACGTGCTGCCTCCAAGTACATATCGGGTGCAGGCTTTCCGGCTGGTACTTCGTCACCGCAGATTGTATCGACGAAGAATTCTTCGCCTATCTCCGGAATGGCCGAAGAAGCGACATAGCGCTCCGTATTCGTGGTGACCATCATCGGCATACCATCCGCATGCAGTTCGCGCAGAAGCTCCGGGATACCTGGGAAGATTTCTAGGTTGCCGTGGAAGAGATTTTTGACGTAGTCAAAAGTAACCTCCTGGTAACGCTGATAGTCACCGGGCATAAGCTCGACTCCAGCCAACTCAGCGCAGACTGAAAGAGTCTTTTCAAAAGTGCCGCCAACCGTAGCAAGCCGCTCCTTCGGGGTCATTGCATGGCCCATAAGGCTAGACAGATGCAATGTGGCTTGGGCCCACAAGGGCTCAGAGTTGGTCAGCGTGCCGTCCATGTCCCAAAAGATGGCTGCGGGCCGTTTGGGTATGGATTGACTGGATGCGGAACCTGCAGATTCGAAAGATGAGCTCATCAAAAGATAAGGGGTTACGTTTAGAAGTCGAGCTCAGGCAGTTGTGCCAAGGCTTCGTCATCGGCGCCGGTGGCTGCGGAGGCATTGTAGATAAGCTCAGAGAGCTCTTCCTTTTCCTCCGGCTCCAAAACTGCATCCGCGTTCTTGCGGTTGAACGCAGCCAGCTTCTCGACTGACTTGTTTACGCTCGCGGCAAGAGATTGCCCGTCTGGATCATCAGGGAGTGCATCAAGATCGTCGAGAAGCTTTTCCACAATGGAACGCAGCTCTGGAAGAACGCCGGCGTCGAAGGGCGCCTCCCAGAATTCTTTCTCTTCTTCTTTGAGGTAGCTGCCAGTGGCAAAGGATTCGAGATTGCTGATGAACTCATCGACGATGGGCTGAAAGTCTGCGCGAATGCTCATGAAGTGAATTCTGCCTGATATTTCTTAAACGCGCACGCCAAGTAGCGAATAAAAAGCGGTGCGCAGCAATTCGGCCGCCTGCTCGTCATCTGCGCCGCGCTCGCCCGCTGCCCACTCGTCGACGGCCTGCAAAGCTGCCGGCGTATCCAGGTCATTGGAAAGCGCGAGACGCACTGCGTCGACAAGCGCCTGTGCGGCATCTACGCTGCCCGGATTCTCCAGAGCCTTACGCCAGTTTGCCAGGCGTTCGTTGGCCGCGTGCAGAACCTCATCGGACCAATCGCGCTCGCTGCGATAGTGGCCTGCGAAGACGCCCAGGCGAATGGCGGAGGGATCAACGCCCGCTTCAACCAGCTTGTGTACGAAAACGAGGTTGCCCAGAGACTTCGACATCTTGACGCCGTCGAGGCCAATCATGCCGGTGTGCACGTAAACCTGCGCCATACGCTCCACACCCAAGGCTGCCTCCGCATGCGCTGCTGAGAACTCGTGGTGTGGGAACTTAAGATCGCTGCCGCCGCCCTGGATATCAAACGAGGCGCCCAGGCGATTGGTGGCGATAGCAGAACACTCAATGTGCCAACCAGGTCGGCCCGGGCCAAATGGAGAATCCCATGCCGGCTCGCCTTCACGGTGAGCGCGCCAAATCAAGGCATCCAGCGGGTTGCGCTTTCCTGGACGCTCAGGGTCCCCACCGCGTTCGGCGAAGAACTCCTCCATCTCCGCTGCGGAGTAGTTGGACTCGTAACCAAAGGCTTCCGTGGCTTCGATGGACGCATAGACGTCGGGGTATTCGGGGTCGTCAACGATGTAGGCGGCGCCGGCGTCGAGAAGCTTGCCCACCATCTCGGTGACCTCATCGATGGCTTCCATCGCGCCCACGTAATCCTGGGGTGGCAAAACAGAAAGCAGCTCCATATCGGAGCGGAAAAGATCAATCTGGGAGGTGCCGAGCTCACGCCAATCGACGCCGTCGCGCTCTGCACGCTCAAAGAGCGGGTCATCCACATCGGTGATGTTTTGGACGTAATGAACCTTGTAGCCGTTATCCAGGAGCTGGCGATAGGCCAGGTCAAAGGTCAAATATGTTGCCGCGTGGCCCAGGTGGGTCGAATCATAGGGAGTAATACCGCACACGTACATGGTGGCGGTGTCCCCCGTTACCTCTACCTTCTGGATCTGCTGATCCGCGGAGTCGTAGAGGTGGAGTGCGTGGGGTTTCCCTGGAACTAATTCAACATGGGGTTCAGGCCAAGAATGCATGCGGCCTATCGTAGCGCCCTTTTCATGCCTAATGCACTTTGTGCAGCATTAGGCATCAGGCAGGGCTAATGGCCAGTTATGAGAAAGCCGACCTAAGGCTGAAGGTAGCCGAAAGCGATGAGCGCCATGATGATAATGCCCACTGGGATGCGGTATGCGGCAAACCATTCGAAGGAATGGTTGCCCACGAACTTCAGCAGCCATGCAATGGAGGCATAGCCAATCGCAAAGGCGATGAGGGTGCCCACCAGCAGCTGCGCGCCGGTTGCGGACTGGCCGACAGTCGGGCCGAAGGCATCCCCCAAAGAAAATAGCCCGGAAGCCAGCACGGCTGGGATTGCGAGCAAGAAGCTAAATCGAGTTGCCACCTCGCGGTCGAGGCCCAAGAAGAGACCACCAGAGATCGTACCGCCGGAACGAGAAACGCCAGGCACCAGCGCCAAGCACTGGCATAGACCCATGACGATGGCGTCCTTCATGTTCAATTCTTCGAAGCCGCGCTCCTTTTTTCCGGTGCGCTCAGCCGCGATGAAGACAAAAGAGAAAAGGATGAGCATCGCAGCCGTAATCCACAGGTTGCGCAGATTGTCACGGATGAAATCCTTGCCCAGCACGCCCAGGATGCCAATCGGAATGGAACCGACAATGACCATCCATCCCATTCGATAGTCTTGACCCCGTTTTTCCTTGTTGAAAAGTCCAGCAAACCAGCCTTTAAGGATCTGCCAAATCATTCCGGCGAAGTAGACTAATACGGCTGCTTCCGTACCAAGCTGGATCACGGCAGTAAAGGATGCACCAGCGTCTTGACCCCAAAAAAGCTCGGAGACGATCCGCAGGTGGCCGGAAGAGCTAACCGGCAGAAACTCGGTGAGGCCTTGGACAATGGATAGGACGATGACCTGAAGCCAGGACATTGCGTCTGTTGCTGCTGCAGTATTCACTCGGGTGAGCATACATAGTCTGGCGCGCTTCGGGATCTACCCACGCTGGCTGCTAGGATAAACAACCGTGAAACCACTGGCCAGAACAAAGATAGTGATGCCACTGACGCTTCTTGCAAGCGCCCTAGCACTTAGTGCATGCCAGCCGGAGGTAGGCGTTGGCGGTGATCCAGATTCAGCCCTGAAGGTAAACGCCACGCCTGCCCCTGCCTCCAACGATGGGGCAAAGCCTGCAGGCAAGGTCGCGAAATTTGAGGAGAAGGTAACGGACCTCGCGGCCCACGGCAACACCATCGCCGTCCGCACAAAGGACGCACTTTACGTCGGCCAGCAGAGCGAGTTCCTCGGCGGCGACGCGAAGAAGATCGACATCGACGAAAAGTGCGGCGATTTGAACGCCTCCCAGCAGGGCTTCGTACTTGCCTGCGGCGATAAGGTCTATCTCTTTGACCCAACCAAGCCCGATGCCCCGACCGAGGTAGCCATGGAGGAAGAAGCTCCGGTCACCGTCGCCACGCAACTTTCCAGCGGCGAGATCTTCGCAGGCTCCAAGGACTCGCGCACGGTTGGCATCTATGAGGACGGCAAGCGCGATCGCGACATTGAGGTCGAGGAAGGCTCCGATCAGCTCCTAGCTGTGCCTAACGACGCCGGTGCCGACAACGTCGTGCGCATCCTGCGCGCTGATTCCACGATCCAGAACATCGATTGGCAAAACGATCGCGCCGGCGGCCGCCTTCGCGCAGGCCAAGGCATCGGCCAGATCTCTGTTGGTGGCGGCGCCCTCGTCCTTGCCTCCGATACCTCTGGCGAGCGTCTTGCGGTATATACCGCCGACGACGTAATCCGCCTGCACCAATACGGCAACGTCGACGGCTCGCCATGGGGCGTGGCATGGGACCCACAGCGCCAGCTGGCATGGGTTACGACCACCGACAACGGCAAGGCACATGCCTTTTCCATCGTCTCCGGCGTCCCAGAGAACAAAGGTAGTGTTGACACGGTCGCAGATGCTCAAAATATCGCCGTGCTTGACGACGCCACCGTGGTCACCGCCTCTGCGAGTGGCAACGGCATCCAGTTTATTTCCGAACCGAATCTGAAGTAAGGGCCCTTTAAAACCATGCAAGAAACTCGCGTCGACGCACTGCGCAAAGTCGCCTATCAATTAGCGCTCAAAGGCATGTTTAAGCTCGCGCCCGAGCGCATTCACCTCATTATGATGGGCGCTTTATCCGGCTTGCAGAAAGCGCCCCTGCTGCACCGCGGCCTACACAAGGTGGTGCCAGTCAATGATTCAGTACTGGAGCAAGAGGTATTCGGTGTAAAATTCCCGCGCCCGCTGGGACTTGCAGCTGGTTTTGATAAGAATGCCGCAGCCGCCGATACTTGGTCTGCTGTTGGCTTTGGCTATGCGGAACTGGGCACCGTCACCGCAAAGGCGCAACCGGGAAACCCTGCCCCACGCCTTTTCCGCTTGAAGGCGGATCGCGCAATCTTAAACCGCATGGGCTTTAACAACGAGGGCGCAGCCGCTGCAGCCCGCAACCTGCGGGCACGTCGGACTTCCGACGTCATCGGTATCAACATTGGCAAGACTAAAGTCACCCCTGCCGAAGAAGCGGTCCAGGACTACCGCCAGTCAGCTTCGGTTTTGGGCGACCTGGCTGACTACCTCGTAGTTAACGTCTCCTCGCCAAACACCCCGGGCTTGCGTGACCTCCAAGCCGTTGAGTCCCTGCGTCCGATCATGGCCGCTGTGCAGGAATCCACCAGCTCTCCAGTCCTGGTCAAGATCGCTCCAGATCTCTCTGACGAGGACGTTGACGCCGTTGCCGATATGGCGGTCGAGCTGGGCCTTGCGGGCATCGTGGCCACCAACACCACTATTTCACGTGAGCGACTCAAGACCCCCGCCGACGAGGTTGCTGCAATGGGCGCCGGTGGAATTTCGGGCGCACCGGTTGCGGCGCGCTCCTTGGAGGTCCTCCACCGCCTCCACGCGCGGGTGGGTGACAAGCTCGTGCTCATCTCCGTTGGTGGCATCGAAACCCCGGAGCAGGCGTGGGAGCGCATTGCTGCAGGAGCCAGCCTCCTGCAGGGCTACACGGGCCTGATTTACGGCGGCCCGGACTGGATTCGCGATATTCACCGCGGCATCGCCGAGCAAATTCGTGCTCACGGCCTTCGCAACATCTCTGAGGCTGTAGGATCCGGCCTTCCTTGGAAGTAGAAAGCTGCCAAGACAAAACCACGAAACGCCCGTCCCACCACCTCAACCTACAAGGTGGTGGGACGGGCGTTTTAACACGTCTTTAACGAGCCTTAGGTGGTCTCGTACCAACCCCAAGTGATCGCACGCCCCAGGGCGTGGAAATGAAGATTAAAGCCTAGGACAGTCGGCGTGGATTCTGGGGCGATGTCGAGCTTTTCCACATCTACCGCATGCACTACGTAGAGGTAACGGTGCGGGGCATGCTCTGCGGGCGGATTCGGGCCGTAGTAGGTCTTCTTGCCGGAATCCCCGCGCAAGCTAACCACGCCTTCGATGCCTAGGTCCTCAGCCGAACCTGCACCGGTTGGAAGTTCTGTAACGGTGGCTGGGATGTTAAAGGCCGCCCAGTGCCAGAAACCCGATGCCGTAGGCGCGTCTGGGTCGAAGCAGGTAACCGCATAGGATTTCGTGCCTTCAGGCGCGCCGCTCCACTTCAGCTGTGGAGAGACATCAGAGGGGGCGCGGAAACGCTCAGCGATCTCCTCGCCCTCTACAATGTCTGCGGAGGTCAGCTCGAAGCTCGGCAGATCCTTTAACGGCGCATACGGATCGTGGCCGGGGAAACGGGAATCTTGTGCATATGAAGTCATATTTCAGTTGTACCTGAGGCCACACTATGCTGTCGATGAGTCTGGCATCTCAATTGGCAGCCCCCACGACATACCGCAGGCGCAACTGCCAACTTACAACGATGTACTTTTACGCGCTTTAAAGGCCTCAAAACTAAGCCATTTTCTACTACTACCTGCTGATTTGTTTAATCTACGCGTTTCGCGCTACAGTATTCGAGTGCCCAGCCGAGAGGCTGAAAACACCCAGCCCGGGTGGCGGAATGGCAGACGCGCTAGCTTGAGGTGCTAGTGTCCTATTAACGGACGTGGGGGTTCAAGTCCCCCCTCGGGCACAAATGTGAAGTCTCGCGACATCGTTCCTATCGATGTCGCGAGACTTTTTCCGTAGCATCTATTGCCCTCCCTGCCTCGAGCTAAGATGAGGGCAATTATCCAAATGTTAAAACAAGGCGCACAACTCTCGCTTGCCTCGGAAGCGCGGCCGCTGCCAAGGCAGCCGCCTAGACGACAGCCTCCGGCTCAGCCTCGGACCCCTTAAGCTTTTTCGCTTTACGGCGTTCGATGAAGTACTTGATGATGATAGGCAGTACCGAAAGGAAGATGATGAGCAACATGATCTTCTCAATCGAGTCCGCGATTCCCGGAATATTGCCCAGGAAGACGCCCACCAGATTCATCGACACCACCCACGCGATGGCGCCAGAGACGTTCCACCTCACGAAGTTCTTATAAGGCATCTTCGCTGTACCAGCGGCAACCGGGATGTAGGTACGAACAATCGGTACGAAGCGGCCGAGCACAAGCGCAACCGGGCCATGCTTGGCAAAGAATTCTTCTGCCGCGACGAGGTGCTCAGTCTTCAAGATGCGTGCATCATCTTTGAATAGGCGGCGGCCGAAGCGATAGCCCAGGTAGTAACCAACTTGATCGCCCAGCACTGCAGCCACGATCCCCACGCCGAGAAGCGTCCAGATATTCACGTGCAGCTGGTCGCGCAAGATCGCCGCTGTAACCAGCAGCGAGTCACCCGGCAGGAACGGGAACAAAACGCCCGACTCAATGAATACAACGACGGCAATGCCGGCGATTACCCATGGCCCAAATGATTCCAATAGGGTCGCAGCGTCCATGTAGGACAAAAGGTTAGAAATTGCGTCCACTCGATACTCCAAAACATTCTTAAAGCGCCTCAACCAAAAAGGAGGCGCAGGTGATTGCATTCAAGTATCTCCCCTGTCTTGCCACTAAGTACAGCTCGACATGGCCTTTCACGGCAAATTGTCGCGATCGACACAGCATACATTCAGCCACCGCGATTCCACATCCAAAGTTTGGCCCACTACTGTCTTATCCATGACTCGACTTCTTGGATGGCTGCGTAGCTTGGGCGGCTTCGTAAAAGACGTCTGTGCCTCTGCAGTCGCCGCCGTGCAAGGTTGGTCAGCCACGCGATGGTTGGTCGTCCTCACTGCTGCCATTTGCCTAGGCGTTGTCGCAGTGCTTGTCGATGTCCCTGACATCACCGCCCTGCGCTCCTGGGCCGAGAATATGGGCACCTGGTTCATTATCGCCTTCTTCCTAGGTTATGTCATATTTACGCAATTTCCGCTGCCCCGTACCTTTTGGACCGTGGCTGCAGGTATCCTATTCGGCCCTTGGCTCGGTCTTAGCATCTCTCTTGCGGCATTGACCGTATCTGCAGTGCTTTCGCTTTTCATCGTTCGCCTTCTCCTCGGCGACTGGATTCGCCCGCACCTAACCCACCCTGCGGTCTTCAAAATCAACACGAGGTTAGAAAGGCGCGGGTGGCTTGCCATCGCAAGCTTGCGAATGGTGGCAGGCGTGCCTTTTTCCCTCCTCAATTATGTCGCCGCGCTCACCCCTATCCCAGTCGGCCAATTCACCGCGGCCACACTTGTGGGCTCCATTCCTACCACCGCAATCGGCGTATTCTTCGGTGATACCCTGACCGGCCAATCGGAGCCTTGGATCTTCGTCGCCATTGCCTTTCTCGCCGCCATAGGCGTCGCAGGCTTGGTTCTCGACGCCAAGTTGCCGATGCGCCCCTAGGTAAACCCTCAAATGCTATGAAAGCCAAAGGGCAGCGAGTCAAGTTTCACCTATAGACTTTATGGGCGCTATGCTGATTAGCACTTCGCTTTGAATATTCTTCGACCCTAGGAGGAACAATGCTCGCTGTACACGCACGTTATCGCGGCCGCTCGGTACGCCGCGCGGAACTGGTGCAGCGATCCGCCACCGCCCTTTCCACGCTCGACGGAGTCGGTGAGTTCCACGTCCTGGGTGTCGAGGACATTTGCGCGGTGGCGCACTCTGCGTCCTCCGTGTGTGACGTTGTCATGGCGCTGCTTGCCGACGGCGACTGGGCCATCGGCATCGGCGTATCCCCCGGAGCAAGCGGCGACGAAGACGCTGCCCGCCAGGTGGCCACTGCCGCGCTGAAAGGCTCGGCGCGCGCGGGCCAGGTATACGCCAAGATCAGCAAGCGAGGGCGCGCTTCGGAAGCAAACGATATTGCCGCCACCTTTGCCTTGCTTGGATTCGTGCTCCACAAGCGCACGATTGAGGGCCGCGAGGCAACCTCGCTAGTGCGCGCTGGCCTAAATCAGAATGAGGCAGCCGAGGAACTCGGTATCTCCAAGCAGGCAATGTCGCAGCGTCTACAGGCCGCTGGTTGGGCCGCCGAGATGGCGGGTTGGCAGCTGGCGGTCAACATCATTGAACGCGCCGATACCCTTTAATATCCGAGGTCAGCTTTCGAAAGCTCGGGCGTAGTCACGAAATCGACCAGCCTTTCCACTGCCCCAATCAGCGTCGGATCTAGATCCCGGAACGTATTGACGGCGGTATAAACTCGGCTCCAGCCTTCCTTCGGGTCAGACCAACCCACCCGCTTAGCGATGCCCGTCTTCCAATCCTCACCGTATGGCACCTCCGGCCATTCGCGAAGACCCAGACGCTCGGGCTTTACTGCCGCCCAAATATCGATAAAAGGATGGCCCGTTACCAGCACGTGCTCGCCCACACTCTGGGTAAGGCGGGTTTCCTTAGAACCTTCGACTAGATGGTCTGCCAGAACGCCGACGCGCCTGCCGGGGCCAGGCTGGAACTCAGCGAGACGTTCTTCCAAGTTGTCTAGACCCTCCAGGTATTCCACGACCACGCCCTCAACGCGCAGATCATGGCCCCAGACCTTCTCCACAATCGCGGCGTCGTGAATGCCCTCAACCCAGATGCGCGAGGGTGCCGCAACCTTTGCCTCAACATTGGCCACCCGCCGCGAACCGGAGTTGGACTTTTGCGGGGCCTGCTTTTCGACGTAGCGCGTCAGGGTAACCGGCTGCCCCTCCAACAGGAAGCCGCCTTCCACCAAGTTGAAAACACGCTCGTTTCCGTACCGATCCTCGAGGCGGACTACTTGACCAAACACGGTCTTGTCCACGCCCATCACTGCGCCGACAAAGTCGTCGCCACGTACCTCAACAACCATTCCAGGTTCTGCTGGAACTTTTGGGTACTCCTTCTTCTGTGCGCGCTTATGGCCTGCAAAGATGTCGCCGCCGTATGGATCGATACTCATGGGCCAAAAGTCTATCTACTAAACTTTGCCGTCATGGATATGCGCGCCGAGGTTTGGTCTCCTTTACAAAACACCGCAGTCTGGCTGGGCGCCTGGCTGTGGGGACACGAGTCCACGGACGATCTCTTGGATGCGATGCAGGAGCTCGGCGGCTTGCAGGTGATGGAGGATGAAGCACCCTTTGTGGATTTGCTAGCTTACCTGCGGGCAGAAACTTCCGAGATTGTGCAAAACGGCGAGCGCGAGCCCGTGCTGCGTCTTGTCCTTTCCGGGCCGGGCGAGTCCCCGTTATTGCCGGCAGGCTCGAAGTCATGGAAGGCGGCGGCCGCAAGCGATGCGGGCGCAATCGTTGTGCGCACCAATGATCACAACCGCCACTTAGTGCTCGTGCCCCACTATGGAAACTCCAGCACCACTTGGCACGTGTTCGAGGAGGAACTGCCCTTGCCTGCGCCTGCGTGGCTGAGCCCCGGCGAGGCTGACGAGCTGCTCAGCAAGGCAACCAACCAAGCCGCACTACTCATCGAAGCTGCGGGCTACAAATCGGATGCTTTGCATAATCCACGGCTAACCGTGGGCAGTCTCAGCGATTTTTATGACACTCCGGGACTTCCACGATCAGTATCACCGCGGGCCGCGAAGCTTTTCGCCCGTGCAGACCGCGTGGGCGCGATTATCGAAACCGTGACGGAAAGAATGAACGATCACAGCTTCGATCATCACCTTTTAGGTCTGTGGCGGCATATCCGTCAAGCGCGTATGGCGGGCGTTGCACACGCGCTTTCGGATTTCAGCCGCTAAGCGCCATTATTTACGCAGAGACCAAATATCGCAGCAGCCCTCAGCACAGGGAGCGCCGTTAGTAGTACAACCCTGAACGGTGACGTTGCCAAGGCTCTCCCACTGCTTATCCTGCTCAAGCTCCTCAATAAGATCCACGATCATCGATGCAAAAGAATCGGTCGGGCCAGCGGTACGGGTACGTTCAACGAGCACGCCCATCTCATCGGCCACTTTCTTAAGCTCCGTATCGAGGTCCCATACAACCTCCATATGGTCGGAAATGAAGCCGATCGGACAAACGACGACCGCCTCAACGCCATCCTTGTCATGGAGTTCGGTGGTATGATCGACGATGTCGGGCTCGAGCCATGGGGTCTTTGGGTTGCCGGAGCGCGACTGCCAGACCAAGTCATAGTCAGCTACACCTGCGGCTTCTGCCACGAGACGGGAGGCTTCGGCGACCTGGCGGGAGTAGATATTTTTATCGCCTTCGCCGCCACCGACGTTATCGTGCGCGGTAGGTACGGAGTGCGCAGTAAAGAGCATGCGTGCCTGCTTGCCCTCGGGGATCTTGGCGTAGGCGTCCTTTACCGCCTGTGTCATCTCTGCGATGTACTTCGGGTGATCGTAGAACTGACGGATCTTGGTGAACTCAATCTCTGGCAGGCCTTTTTCCGCGAGGTGCTCGCGCAGCTGGCGAATATCCTCGTCGTACTGGCGGCAGGCAGAATAACCGCCCCACGCAGAGGTTGCGAGAACTGCAACGTTACGGACGCCGTCAGCAGCCATCTGCTCCACTGTTTCGGTGCCGAATGGGTGCCAATTACGGTTACCGAAGTAGACAGGTAGATTATGTCCGCGTTTTTTCAGCTCCTGCTCGACGTGATCGATGATTTCGCGGTTGAGCTTGTTGAGCGGGCTTACGCCGCCGAAATGAAAATAGTGCTCGCCCACTACCTCAAGGCGCTCACGTGGAATGCCGCGCCCGCGGGTAACGTTCTCTAGAAACGGAACGACCTCCTCGTTTCCTTCCGGGCCACCGAAAGAAAGAACGAGGAGGGCGTCGTAGTTGCAGGCAAGCTGTTGTGCGTCAGTCATACCGCAACTTTACCAACCAAAGGTTGGGGCTTAGAGGAGGCGCACGACATTAGGCGTCATTCCGGACCAACGCACAGGAGAAATCTGAACGTTAGATCCAGACTGAGGGGCCTCAATCATGGTGCCGTCGCCAAGATAGATAGCTACGTGCTGGCTTGCGCCGGGCCCGTAGAAGATAAGATCGCCGCGCTGCATCTCGCTAGCTGGGACCTGAGTACCCTTCTGGTACTGGTAGCCGGTGTAGTGCGGCAAGGAGATGCCGACACCGGCAAAGGCGTACATCGTAAGGCCAGAGCAGTCGAAGCCGACCTTGTTGTAGTCGCCGTAGGAGTCAGCCACGCCGCCGTCGCGGATACCCTTGGTGGGGCCGTTCGCGTTGCCACCGCCCCAGGCATAGGGCATGCCGATCTGGGACTTTGCGCGGGCGATGACCGCTTCAATCTTCGCGTTGCGGTCGGCATCGCCAAGCGCACTCGTTGCTTTTTCCGTGACATCATCCGTGGTGTCCAACTCGCCCAGGACGTCAGAGACCTCACCGGTCAATTCATCGTCGTCGGTGTTGCTGGTGGTGCCGCCCTGGAGAGCTGCTAGCTGCGAAGAACCTTGCGCCAGCGAGTCCAGCTCCTCCTGGGTCAAGCCCGTATGATTTGGCTGGGCCGCGCCAACAATCGCGGCAGCCGCACCGATTGCCGTGCCCGCGAGCGCCAGCGTCGAGGAGTCGACGGAAGAACCGTGCATGCTGAAACCTTCGGAGGAAAGCTTTTGCACGTTCGGATCCGAAGACAGCTCCTGGGCCGCCTCCGCTGCCTTCTGGACGTCGCTCGCGCTAAGCTGCGAGCCAGACCTATCCGCACGGAAGTCCCGGGTTACGGAATCCGGCTCGCCGCCCTGCATCATCGAATCAGACTCGGTAGCTGATGTAGATGACTCCGCCGCGGAAGCGTCAGGAGCAAGCGCCGCTTCGCCACCGTTGGCATTAGCATTCGCAGAAGCGCTTTCCGACGTCGACTGCGTTGCGCCCGCAGCATTGCTTGCCGCCGCGGACTCCTGGGAGCCTGCTGCCGGCGCCTGCGAAGTAGCCGCGCTATCGGTCTGAGCCTTCCTCTTGGTCAAGTTATTTGACTGGACGTTTGAGCCAGACTCTCCAGTCTTAGACTCGTTGGAATCTAGCTCTTTGGCTTGATTTAGCGCATTTTGCACCTGGGAGCGCTGCTTTAGCAAGCTCTCGCGCTCGGAGGAAAACTCGGCCACGTTCGACTGGCTTTCTTCCAGGGTTTGACGCGCTTGGGCCTCAGCCTCGGTAGCTTTTTCCTCGCGCAGCTGTGCCAACTCCTGGGTCTTGCGAAGCTGCGATTCCTTGTTCGCCTTCTCAGTGCGCTCTCGCTCCAACCGATCCAAGACCGCCTGCTGATCCTTGGTTTGCGTATGCAGATAGGTCTGGCGCTCCAGCATCTCGCCGCGCGCGTCATTTCCCGCAGCCGTGGAGACGGCGTTAGAAGTATTGGCACGGCGGTAAGCGGTACGCGAAAGCTCATTGAGCCTCTTCTGAGCCTTTTCGACTTCCGACTGTGCAGAATCGAGTTCATCACGCGCCGCGGTGGTACCACGGCGGGCCTGAGCGGCTTCCGTACGCGCGTCCTGGAGGTCGACCAAGGCACGGTTTACTGCCTCACGTCGCATTCCAATTTCGCCTTCGAGCTTCGCAATCTGCTCTTCAATGGTGGCAATGGCGCCAGCAAGGTCAGCGACAGATGCATCTTTCGAGGAAAGCAAGGACTGGATTTTGACCGGTTCTTCCGCGTGGGCGGCAACCGGAGCAAGGGTGGAAACGGTAGATAGCGTCGCGGTGGTTGCGACGGTGGCTAGCAGCGTCTTCAGACGCCGAGAGCCGTACTTAAAAATGGTGGCCACGAGAAGTATCTCCTAGACACCCACGCTTCGCCGAATTGTTTCACGTCATGCAAAAGCTCATCCCTACACAATCAGCCACAATCAGCCCAGCCAAACCCGATAGAAGCTATGAGAGCCCTCGCCTGCGACCGGCGAGGTAGCCTTCGAGCATCCACCTCGGCACAAGATACAGATGCGCCTGTCAGCGAGCTGGCTGGCAGAAAGCTAGCGGGTTTACACTGTTGATTTAGATATAGGAATGCCCGGGACTTAACTTAAGCCAGCTTAAAAGCGCATGTCTTAACTAGCGCACCCCTTTGAACTCTTTTACCTAATCGCACAATGGCATAAGTTAGGGGCACGTTACCCGGCACCAGGCAGCCTTGGAGTAGGTGCAGATATACGCATTCGATGCGTACACCGCCCTGGCAGTACAACCTTTAGGCAGGTTGTGCCTACGGTGAAAATGCGTGACGTTTATGCGCCGTTCACAGGCGCGGGAGAAGCAATGCTGTGTTGAACTCGCGTCTTAACCCCGTATGAACCGCTCTAAAATCCGTGGCCTGCCGTCGCCGCAATTCCGTTGCGCTTGCGCGCGGTCGGGAGGGCGGAAAGCAAAATCCACGAACCTTGAACGGGCCGCACGAAGCTAGCCCTACGAGTAACTCGCTATGCCGATCACATTGCCATCCCCTTACCGAGAACCCGCAGAAACTTCTCGCCCCAGAAGGCTGAAGCTGCACCGGCACCCGGTGAGGCGACGACAAGACCAACCGGCTTGCTTGTCCCCAATCGGAATGTGGGTGTGTCAATTCTTAAAAAATTCGAACACTGGAATCGGCTTCGACGAATCGTTCTTGGGGTGCCAGGTGTGTTCGAAATAAGCCAGCGCTGCTTTACGACGCCGCTGCCTCCGACACGCAATAAAGTTAAAGGCTCGCGCCTTAAAGCGTTATGCGTCAGGGCTTCAAACAACTAGGCCTCATCCCATCTGCTCATCGTGAGCCAGGCGGCGAACCTCAATCCCGCGATTTCCACTCGTGGCGTGCTTCCCCACATACCCGTGTGTCATCTCGATTGAGAGTCAAGGCTTGGCCCATGAACGTATGGAACAAGAATCAACCCGTGAGTCGATATTTGAACCATACGTCACCGACACACCGTCGCGCACACTTTCCTCAAAATTCACTCCAGTCAAGTCGCGCCACATGACGTTACAAAGGCAGCCAACCTGCAATAATTTTGTTACCTTCCCGTGATTGTGTGTTTCATCACACTACTAGTGAAATCTCCACGCAAACCCCCTTTAGCAGCCCCTCCCCCACCGCTTGTCAAGTCAGGGTGGTTGACTAGATCCCCTACCCCACTCTTGGAATTTGACACTCGCCAGACCAATTTCGACATCCGCCGGCGCCCAGATGTCCACAATCCCATAGCCACCAGATGGGCATGGATTGGTTTCCGCTTTAACTAAAGGGCGCAAAACGATCGCCTCGCCCAGCGTTAAATGGGAGGCAAATTCCCAACGGATTGAGGTCCAGATCCGCGCGAGATCGATGACTCAGGTGTAGCCAGATCGGTAAATTTGATGGCCAACTTTCGGGTTGATTGCAACCGCACGGTTCCCCTCATTCGGCACCCGGTGACCCCGACGGTTCACTCAGGTTCTGGGGATAGTTTTTCGAACAAATCTAAGTCTCATAGTTTCCGAAACGCTGAAAACGAGAGAAATCTTCGAGCTTCGGTTGAACCGAGGTTCGGCGGACAATCGTCCCACCGTTGGGCCTAGCCCATTTTCTCGGAACGCGTTTCACGCCTTGATGCAGACCTGAAAGCTATCCAAGCAACGGCGAGCGCGAGCACCATCATAAAGGCGGTGAGAATCACCGAATGGACGTCAAACCGATCTATGCCGTCGTAAAAGCGTTCAAGGAGCTCAACCTGATCGATGCCCCTAGGAATCTTGCGTTGCACTGCTTCGAGTTCCGCACGCGACAGCGAGCCACTCACGGCAGAGACATGCGAAGGCACTTGAACGATGACGGTGTCTAATCCCGTGGCATTTTGAAGATCGACGGCAAGGTTGCGGCTTTCTGCCGCAGTGGCGGTGTAGTCATCCACAACAGCAACGCCATGGCCGGCATGCAACGCCGCAGAAATGGAGTCCTGGACGGATTGATCGTTGGCCAGGTCCGTATTAGTAAAGGCGGAGCCATCCGCGCGTAGCTGCGCGGCGAGGTCAGCGATATCGATCGCCGGAGACTCAGCGCTTTCCGCACTCATTGCTCCCCTCCTCTACTTCGGTTGCTAATGCTGCCTTGCCGTAACCCACCCTATAAATAGCAGCCCATGGGCGCCTGTGAGCAAGCAGCTTCGATTCATAAAGTAACGCTGCCATCATCAGGATCGCCTATGTGACGCGCGGAACCTTCCCAAAAGGTGAAACAGAACGCTCGTACTGTTATAGTTGACACGGTCGTCGGTCGAAACCATTAGACTGGTTTCCGAACCTTCGCGTTCTTCTCGTTTCCAGCGCCTTGGCCTTAAACGCAAGCGCCTTATTCCTCATATATATGTGAACCATATATGTGAACATGGAAAGTGGCGGCTTACCTTTAAGGCGGTAGAGCTGGAAACCATGAACTTTTGTTCTGACAAACAAGGAATGGAGCTCCCTGTGACTGAAAGCCTAAACTCCTTCGGTGCCAAGAAGACTCTTGACGTCAACGGCAAGTCCTATGACTACTTTGACATCAACGCAGTCGCTGGCCTGGAGAAGCTGCCTTACTCCCTGAAGGTGCTTGCTGAGAACCAGCTGCGCTACGAGGACGGCAAGAATGTAACCAAGGATCACATCAACGCACTTGCTAACTGGGATCCGTCCGCTGAGCCGGACACCGAGATCCAGTTCACTCCGGCACGTGTTCTGATGCAGGACTTCACCGGTGTTCCGTGTGTAGTCGACCTCGCCACCATGCGTGAGGCAATCTCCGCTCTGCGCGGCAAGCCAGAGCAGGTTAACCCGCTGAACCCGGCAGAGATGGTCATCGACCACTCCGTTATCGTTGAGGCCTTCGGTTCCGCAGAAGCGCTCGAGAAGAACGTTGAAATTGAGTACGAGCGCAACCAGGAGCGCTACCAGTTCCTGCGTTGGGGTGCTGAGAACTTCTCCAACTTCCGCGTTGTCCCACCGGGAACCGGCATTGTCCACCAGGTCAACATCGAGTACCTGTCCCGCGTCGTCTTCGACAACGACGGTGTCGCATACCCAGATACCTGTATCGGTACCGACTCCCACACCACCATGGAAAACGGCCTGGGCATCCTGGGCTGGGGTGTTGGCGGCATCGAGGCTGAGGCTGCAATGCTCGGCCAGCCGGTCTCCATGCTTATCCCGCGCGTTGTCGGCTTCAAGCTGACCGGCGAGATCCCAGTCGGCGTTACTGCAACCGACGTCGTTCTAACCATCACCGAGATGCTCCGCGAACACGGTGTTGTCCAGAAATTCGTTGAGTTCTACGGCAATGGCGTTAAGTCCATTCCGCTGGCTAACCGCGCCACCATCGGCAACATGTCCCCAGAGTTCGGCTCCACCGCCGCAATCTTCCCGATTGACGAGGAAACCATCAAGTACCTCGAGCTCACCGGTCGCCCAATGGAGCAGATCGAGCGCGTCGAGGCTTACGCAAAGGCACAGGGCATGTGGCTCGAGCAGGACGCTCCAGAAGCAGAGTACTCCGAGTACCTCGAGCTGGACCTGTCCACCGTTGTTCCTTCCATCGCTGGTCCGAAGCGCCCACAGGATCGCATCCTGCTGTCCGAGGCTAAGGAGCAGTTCCGTAAGGATCTGCCTACCTACGCAACTGGCGACGTCGTCGTTGACGAGTCCTCCCTTGAGGCAAAGCGCATGACCTCCGAGGGCGACGCTGACGAGTCCTTCGTTGACGTCACCGGCGGTCTGAACAACTCCCGTGAGGGTCACGGCGAGTCCGCAGCTAAGGGTGGCTCCGGCCGTCAGTCCAACCCAGTTACCGTCACCTCCCCTAACGGCGGCGAGTACACCCTGGACCACGGCATGGTTGCAATCGCTTCTATCACCTCTTGCACCAACACCTCTAACCCATCCGTCATGGTTGGCGCTGGCCTCATCGCCCGCAAGGCTGCTGAAAAGGGCCTGACCTCCAAGCCATGGGTTAAGACCATCTGTGCACCGGGTTCCCAGGTTGTTGACGGTTACTTCCAGCGTGCAGACCTCTGGAAGGACCTTGAAGCTCTGGGCTTCTACCTCTCCGGCTTCGGCTGCACCTCCTGTATCGGCAACTCCGGTCCGCTGCCGGAGGAGATCTCCGCTGCCATCAACGAGCATGACTTGGCTGCAACCGCAGTCCTGTCCGGTAACCGTAACTTCGAGGGACGTATCTCCCCGGACGTCAAGATGAACTACTTGGCTTCCCCAATCATGGTTATCGCTTATGCTATTGCTGGCACCATGGACTTCGATTTCGACACCCAGGCTCTGGGTCAGGATCAGGACGGCAACGATGTCTTCCTGAAGGACATCTGGCCTTCCTCCGAGGAGATCGAGGACACCATCCAGAAGGCAATCTCCCGCGAGCTCTACGAGGCTGACTACGCTGACGTCTTCAAGGGCGACGATGCATGGCGCTCCCTCGATGTGCCAGAGGGCGAGACCTTCGACTGGAACGACGATTCCACCTACATCCGCAAGGCACCGTACTTCGACGGCATGCCGGCAGAGCCGACCCCAGTCGAGGACATCAAGGGCGCTCGCGTTCTTGCCAAGCTGGGCGATTCCGTCACCACCGACCACATCTCCCCTGCTTCTTCAATTAAGCCGGGCACCCCTGCTGCTCAGTACCTGGATGAAAACGGCGTTGAGCGTCAGGACTACAACTCCCTCGGTTCCCGTCGTGGTAACCACGAGGTCATGATGCGTGGTACCTTCGCCAACATCCGTCTGCAGAACCAGCTGGTCGACGTTGCTGGTGGCTACACCCGCGACTTCACCCAGGAAGGCGCACCGCAGTCCTTCATCTTCGACGCTTGCGAGAACTACAAAGCAGCTGGCATTCCGCTGGTTGTTATCGCTGGCAAGGAGTACGGCACCGGTTCTTCCCGTGACTGGGCTGCTAAGGGCACCAACCTGCTTGGCGTCAAGGCTGTCATTACCGAGTCCTTCGAGCGTATCCACCGCTCCAACCTCATTGGTATGGGCGTTATCCCGCTGCAGTTCCCGGAGGGCGAGTCCCACGAGTCCCTCGGCCTGGATGGCACCGAGACCTTCGACATCGAAGGCATCTCCGCTCTCAACGAGGGTGGCATCCCGAAGTCGGTTCACGTGACCGCTACCAAGGAGTCTGGCGAGTCCGTCGAGTTCGACGCTAAGGTCCGCATCGATACCCCGGGTGAGGCCGACTACTACCGCCACGGCGGCATCCTGCAGTACGTGCTGCGCCAGATGGTTAAGGCTTAAGGTCTTCACACCATCTAATTCCTAGGTAAAACCCTAGGTAGAGCGGGGATCGCAAGTTATCTTGCGGTCCCCCTTTTAGACTTGACCGGGGAATCCAAGCTCCGGTTAGAACTAAATATTTCTAACTTGCTATCTAGAAGAAACGGATTTTCTATGCCCATCGTGAGTGATGCTGAGCTCAACCGACGTCGACATGACATCCTCGTTGGTGCACGCAAGTGTTTCGCCGAGCATGGCTACGAGGGAGCTACGGTCCGCCTTCTAGAAGAGGCCACGGGCAAGTCCCGCGGCGCCATCTTCCACCACTTTGGCGACAAAGAGTCATTGTTCTTGGCGCTGGCGCGTGAAGACGCTGCCCGCCAGGCGGAGGTCGTTGCGAATAACGGCTTGGTCGAAGTAATGAGTGAAATGCTCCGCCACCCAGAGCGCCACGATTGGCTGGCTACTCGGTTGGAGATCTCATCGCTGCTGCGGACCGATCCTTCGTTCCGCGCGCGGTGGGTGGACCAACAATCGGTGCTTTCCGACGCAGTCCGTGCCCGCCTACAGTCCAACGCTGAGGAAGGTCGCATGCGCGACGACGTCAGCGTGGACACGTTGGTGCTCTACCTCGAGACCTTCATGGATGGCTTCATCTCCCGCTTGGCTCTCGGTGACCACGCTGGTCTTAGCGCTGTGCTAGACCTCGTGGAGCAAACCATCCGTAAAGATAAAGCGGGTGCCTAGCCGGCTTAAATGCTGCTGACTGGATTCTCGCCATCGATGAAGGCCAACGGGCTAGCCGGAAGGCTCTCGCGGCCAACAACTTCAGTAATCACCTCGGCAACCAGCTCACGGCTAGTCTGGCCGTGAGGATTCGTATCCTCGATTACCTCGATGCCGGCCGCTGGCTCTTCCGTAAGCGCAGATGGGCCGAGGATGACATAGTTCAGTTCAGAAGAATTCAGGCGGTTGTCTACTGCCTTCTTTGACTCAACGTAGGCGTACCAAGACTCATCATTGGGATCGGTCTCGTTGTGCGTTGCGCCAACGTAGGAGATCATCACGTAATCAGGTACCTGTTTGCCCTCTGCTTTGAGCAGCTCTAGGGCGTCGATAGTTGCCATTGCGCCATCGCGATCTACAGCCCAGGTAAGGTCTGCGCCGCCACGGCCGCCGTTACCGGCACCCCACACCACGGTGTCGAAGTCTGCGAAAAGCTCAGCCCATTCTTGGGCGCTGGTCTTTGTGATGTCCTTTAGCACTGCGGTAGCGCCTAGGTTTTCAATCTCCTCCACTTGGGACTCGGAGCGGATCAGCGAATGAACGTTGTGGCCCACTTTTAGCATCTTCGGGGTGGCAAGCAGACCGACCTTTCCGTGTCCGCCAATGTAAAGTACCTTCTTTTTCGTTAAAGTCATGGCCCCCACCGTACGTGAAGAGCGATAGAATTTAATCCATGATTGCCATTATGACTGTTACCGGTGCGGATAGCACCGGAATTATCGCTTCTGTTACAACCAGTCTCGCTGAACTTGGAGTCAACATCGTTGACGTCTCCCAGACCTTGATGTCTGGCTTCTTCACCATGATTCTGCGCGTGGAATTTGATGAATCTGAGGTTTCGATCCAACAGATTCAAGAGCGCATGAATAAGGTGGGCGAAGACATCAACCAGTCCATCCGTGTTCAATCCGAGGCGCTGTTTACAGCGATGAACGAGATCTAGATATGCTCAATCGCTTTAATACCGTAAGTATCCTCGACACGATCGAGATGATCGATAAGTACCGTCTCGATATCCGTACCGTCACCATGGGTATCTCGCTGCTTAGCTGCACGCGCTCTTCTATGGACGCTACAGCACAGGCTGTCTATGACTTGGTCACCGAGCGAGCCAAGCACTTGGTGGAAGTCTGCGAAGGCATCGAGCAAGAGCTCGGCATCCCGATCGTGAACAAGCGAATCTCGGTGACCCCGGTCAGCCTGATCGTGGATGGTGTCGACGGCAACCCGGTCGTGGTAGCCAAGGCCCTGGACCGTGCCGCAGCTGAGACCGGCGTCAACTTCGTCGGCGGCTACTCTGCTCTCGTGGAAAAGGGCGCCACCACCGCGGAAAAGAAGCTCATCAATTCGATCCCTGAGGCACTGTCCACCACGGAGCTCGTGTGCTCCTCCGTAAATATCGCGTCCTCCCGCGCGGGCATCAACATGAATGCCGCCAAGCGCATGGGCGAGGTCATCAAGGAGGCCGCCGAACTGACCAAGTATCAGTCGGCGATCGCCTGCGCCAAGCTGGTGGTCTTTGCAAACTCCGTGGGCGACAACCCGTTCATGGCGGGTGCCTTCCACGGCATCGAGGAACCGGATTGCGTGGTTTCCGTGGGCGTTTCCGGCCCCGGCGTGGTTGACCGTGCGTTGGGCAACCTCGAGGGTGCCACCCTGGATCAGGTTGCCGAGGAGGTCAAGAAGGCCGCGTTTAAGATCACGCGTGCTGGCCAGCTCGTGGGCAACATGGCCTCCGAGCGCCTTGGCGTTCCTTTCGGCATCATTGACCTTTCCCTGGCACCGACGGCCGAGCTCGGCGACTCAGTGGCACACATCCTCGAGCACATGGGCCTTGACCAGGTCGGCACGCACGGCACTACCGCCGCGCTGGCGCTGCTTAACGACGCAGTGAAGAAGGGCGGCATGATGGCGTGTTCCCGCGTCGGCGGCCTTTCGGGTTCCTTCATCCCGGTCTCCGAGGACAAGGGCATGATCGACGCAGTGCGTTCCGGTGCCATCTCCATGGACAAGCTGGAAGCCATGACCGCAATCTGCTCGGTCGGCTTCGACATGATTGCGCTTCCTGGCGATACCTCTGCGGCAACTATTGCCGGCATGATTGCTGATGAAGCCGCCATCGGTGTGATGAACCATAAGACCACCGCGGTCCGCGTTATTCCAGTACCGGGTGCCAAGATTGGCGACGAAGTCAACTTCGGTGGTCTGCTCGGATACGCTCCGGTCATCCCGGTCAACACCGTGGGCAACTCTACGTTTGTCAATCGCGGCGGCTTTATCCCGGCACCGGTCCACGGCTTCCGAAATTAATCAGCAGTGTAGAGCTAGAGAGGTGACCTGCGCATAAGCCGCAATTTCTTCTACGAAACGAGGTTCATGGCAGGTCACCACGAGGGCTGCTCCCCTTGCTAAAGCGTGGTGCATGAGCCGGTGCACCCACGTTGTGCCCCGGGCGTCGAGAAGCGTGTCTGGCTCATCCAACATTACGACCTCGCGCCCCTGCGCCACCACGTGGGCAATCTGTGCTACGCGTAGCTGGGACATAGAGACGTCCAGCGGATGATCATCGAAGGCAATCTCGGCGGAAAGCTGCCTCAAGAGTTCTTCGGGTAGAGTCCCTTCCCCGATCCACTGGGCGATGGTGGGTTCAATAATCTGATCTAGCGGCGACTGTAAAGCCAGCGATGTGCTCGCATGCACAGGAGCATTTCCGTCGAGGCCGGCCATCGCGCGCAACAGCGTGGTTTTGCCGGAGCCGTTGTCGCCGCGCAGCCACAGCACGGCGCCGTGCTGCAACCGCAAATCCACCGGCCCTACCGTGAAAAGCTTGGAGTCCACAGGTTTCAGGTTCCACCACCGCCTGCGCCTGCCACCGCGCTTGGCTTGAATACCGTCTAGAACGATTGCCTCACCAGACGGAACAATCGCTTCCAGTTCTTGGCCGTCCTGCGCGAGCATCTGCATCTCGTGCTCGACCAACACCACGGCTGTTTGATCCAACTTTCCTAAGTAGGCCGCGATGCGTTCGCGGGAATGCGCGTCTAGGCCGGCCCATGGCTCAACAATAATCAGGATTTCCGGTCGCGCTATGGCGACTTGTGCCAATGCGAGCCGACGCGTTTGACCGCCCGACAGCGTGGCGGGATTGCGGGTGCCATCAAGGTCGACATCGCCAAGCGTGGCGTCAACACGCTGGGCCATCTCCTCGCACTGCCTGCCTTGGTTCTCCAAGGCCAAAGCCAGTTCCTCACGCACGGTATCGCGCAGAAAAGTAACGTGCGCAGCCGCAAAGGAACCAATGACAGTATTTACGCCTAACTCCCGCGCGAGTTCCTGTGCCACTTCATCGGCGTTTTCCTCAAAAGCGACCCTCAAGGTGTGGATTTCACCAGGTTTTAGCTCCATATCACCGCTCCCAAGATGCTAAATACTGGCAAGGTCCAGCGCAATACTTGCTGGAACTTACTATCTGGTACGGGGACCAGCACTGTACGTTTGCCCGGGGTATCGAAGCCAATGGCTCCCAACGCATGCCCGCGGCTTGCGCCTTGGGTAAGCAAGCGTGCGATGACCGGAATGATGACACGGGGTGCAACATTGCCCAAGTGAATCTTCGCCCCGGCGAGGCGGTTAGCATCGCGTACTGCGGCCACCGTTGCAGCACCCTGCGGCAATGATTGGAGCGACGCCCCCACAACATATGCGGCCTTGTGTCCAAACCGCGAGGTTTGCAGCCATTTGGCTACGTCACTTACCTTTAGTGCTGCCGCTGCAGCGAGGATGCATCCCATGAGCGTGGCGAATCGCAGCGAAAGCTCAGCTGCAAGCCACAGCCCGTCACTGGTTAAAAAGGGCGCGAGGCGATTATCACCATAGGGCGCATGGATAAGCACCATCGAGGCGGCAGCGGGAAGCGCCAATACCGCGGTGGTCGCTACCACGGAGATGGAGCGTGACCAGATGGTGCCGCATATAAGCCATACGCTAAGCAGCACAAAGCTAAGCCAGGGCTGGTTGATCGCCACGACGAGAAACCACGTTGATGCGGCCGCACTGAAGATAGTTGCGGGATGAATCATAGCTGAGGGCGCAGCGATTCCAGGGTGCGCTTGGGCAATGCCTTGACGGTGGCCCACACGATCAAAAACACGATGATCTTATCGAGCGGATCGGAGATAAAGGACTGCAACGTCACCGATGCGAGTAGAGAGTTTCCCAACTCGCGGAAAAGCGAGACCACAGCGCCCGTACCCAGGCCGGCTGTTCCTCCATAAACGAAAGCCGCAACCGGTGCCGCAAGCATGCCGGAGATGATGCCGATAACAGCACCAGAAGCAACAACGCGCCACCACTTCTTAAACGCGCCGTGGGAAATAGCCCACCCGGAAAGGTACCCAGTAGCTGCAGAAACGGCCGCAAACGGAAGTGCTGCGGGATTGATGAGTCCCCACACCACCGAAGACAACGTGCCCGTGGCAAGGCCTGCGATTGGCCCGGCAAGAGCGGCTACGAGGATCGTGCCGACCGCGTCCAAATACAAAGGCACTCCGATAGAACCGATGATCTCGCCTACCACGATGTTTAAGACCAGAGCTACTGGAATGATCGCGATAGTACGGGCTGGAAGAACAGGCAATGTGCCTGCCAACAAAAGCACGGCACCGCCCACATAGCCGCCCAAGGTAATGAGTGCCTCGGTCGAACCGGCTACTGATTCCCAAGAGGTCGCACGCACGAGGACCAGATAAATCCACGTCGCTGCAACCAAAAGGCCGCCGGCCAGGACCATAGCCTTGCGCGCAGGCGTTAGAGATAACTGTGACATAAAAAGAATTCTCCAGATAAAAGAAATGAAAGAAGGAAAAGCAAACGGATCTGCTTTGGATTTAATGCCCTATGTCACCTCGGGCAACGCACCAATAATAGGCAGACTAGGCGTGCTTGCTCAAAATCCGCGCGGCGCGGAGAAACTCAGCATGCGCGCCGGGGATATCCACGGCCTGCACGAGCCGCGCATTATGCGGCAGATCCCAATGCCCACGCAAGTCCGCGACGCTGGTTCCTCGCATCAACTGTGAATCCGCTTCGACCGCCACGGTGGTCTCTTGCTTTAGGTAGTCCACGCGCTCGAGCGCAATCATGCACGTTAAAAGGTCATGGATTTGTGCTTGGTATCCCTCGCCCTGCGCGCGGTGAAACTCGAAGTAAAAACGGAGGATCTCCGGAAGGTGCGCCTTCACGGGGTGCTCCCCCAACTCCTTCATCAGCGCCTCCAGGCGTGGTGGATCGATGAGGAATTGCTCGGTGACCTCCAAAGAGCACAAGGTAGCGTTGACTGTTTCGCGCTGGAGAGCATCAAAGAATTGCTGTGCCGCATGCGGGTCCACCCAGAAATTCCACTCGGCCGTGGGTGTGGTATTGCCTCGATAGTTAATCGCGCCGCCCATAACGCTTACCTTGGAAAATCCTGAAGTGCCGGCCAAGGCGGCGTTTGTTAGCGGGCCGGTGACGACGAGCTCGGCCCGGGCGTCGGCTGCGGCCTGCCAAAGCTCGCGCCAATCGTGGTGCGGCTCAAACTTCGGCGCGCTGACATAACCCAAACCGGCAGCGCCATGAGTTTCAGGTGTGGTCACCAGCTCCGCCTCGAGCGGGACGGGATGGCCCGGCGCAACGGGAACGCCGCCCAGCCCGCAGACCTGCAAGATGAAAGCAGCATTGCGTGCGGTGGTCGAAACATCGACGTTGCCGGCCGTGGTAGTCACTCCCACCAGCTCAATCTCGCCGGCGTGATGCAGCCCCGCGAGATAGAGCAGGGCCAAGGCATCATCAATGCCTGGATCACAATCGATAAAGACCTTGCGTGCTGCCATCTGCTTTCCTCTCTATAGGTCCTTTTAACCTTGGTGTGGAATAGGCCAACGAACTAGGCTAGCTCGACGATCTCCATGTACTCGTCGCTCCACATGTCTTCGTCGCCATCAGGCATGATGATCACGCGCTCCGGCTTTAGGGCCTTAACCGCACCAGGGTCGTGCGTGACCAGGACGACCGCACCGGTGTAAGTGGATAGCGCATCCAGGACCTGTTCGCGCGACTGCGGGTCCAAGTTGTTAGTAGGCTCATCCAGCAGCAAGACGTTTGCGCGCGAGGAAACCAGAGTTGCAAGCGAAAGACGCGTCTTCTCACCACCGGATAAGGTACCGGCGGGTTGCTCCAGCTTGTCGCCGGAGAACATAAAGGCACCGAGGAGGCCACGGAGATCCTGTTGGCCTGCGTCCGGGCAGGCTTCAATGGTGTTCTCCCACACGGTCTTGTTCGGGTCGATGTTGTCGTGCTCCTGCGCGAAGTAGCCGATACGCAGACCATGGCCGGAAACAATGCCGCCCTCACCGTCGGTGCGTTCTACTCCCGCAAGCAGCTTCAGCAACGTGGTCTTACCGGCACCGTTGTAACCAAGAACAACCACGCGGGAACCCTTGTCGATGGCAAGGTCGACGCCAGCAAAGACTTCCAAGGAACCGTACATCTTGGTAAGACCCTTAGCGTTCATCGGGGTCTTGCCGCACGGCGCGGGCTCAGGGAACTTAATGTGCGCGACCTTGTCGGCCACGCGCACCTCATCGAGCTCGTTCATCATGCGATCGGCGCGCGCAAGCATTTGCTTAGCCGCAGCAGCCTTGGTGGCTTTGGCACCCAGCTTCGCCGCCTGTTTCTGCAGGGCGGAAGCCTTCTTCTCCGCATTGGCACGCTCACGGCGGCGACGTGCCTCATCGGTAGCGCGCGCATCCAGGTACTTCTTAAAGCCCATGTTGTAGACGTCTGCTTCAGCGCGCACCGCGTCAAGGAACCATACCTTGTTGCAGACTGCCTCAAGCAGATCCACATCGTGCGAAATCATGATGAGGCCGCCCTCGTGCTTGGACAAGAATCCGCGCAGCCACGTAATGGAGTCAGCATCCAAGTGGTTGGTTGGCTCATCCAGCAGCAAGGTGGTTTGGGACTTACCAGAGCCTGCCGAAGCCGCGAACAATATCTGCGCCAGCTCCACACGCCTGCGCTGACCGCCAGACAGGGTCTTCAACTTCTGGTCGAGGATGCGCTGCGGCAGGCCCAAGTTATCGCAAATCTGCGCGCACTCGGAGTCTGCTTCGTAGCCACCCAACGAGTGGTACTCCTCCTCCAAGCGGGAGTATTTGCGGATGGCTTTGTCACGGAACTTCTCATCCGTGGCAGTCTCCATCAGCTCCTGCTGCTTTGCCATACGGCGCTTGATCTCGTCCAAACCGCGGGCGGAGAGAACGCGCTCACGGGCGGTGATCTCGATATTGCCTTCGCGGGAGTCCTGTGGCAGGTAACCAATGGGGCCGGAACGCGTGACAGACCCGCCATAGGGCTCGGTCTCCCCTGCCAGGATGCGCATGGTGGTCGTCTTGCCCGCACCGTTGCGTCCGACCAGCCCGATGCGGTCGCCCGGCTGCACACGCAGGTGCTGGCCAGGGGCGTCGAGAAGCGTACGTGCGCCCACGCGCACCTCGAAATCATTGGTCACAATCACGAGGAAACAGTCTATCAACCGGCGCTAACAGGTCATAGCTGAGCCAAAACCAGAAAACAAGATAAGTCCCGCGGCCATTCGGCAGCGGGACTTATCAAGATGTGGAAGTTTAAGTTGCTCGCCTAGACTGCGAAGCCTAGGGCCTGCAGCATTTCGCGGCCTTCCTCGGTGATCATGTTCGGGCCCCATGGCGGCATCCAGACCCAGTTGATCTGGACGGCGTCGGCAAGCTTATTGCCCACAACAGCCGCCTCGACCTGCTCGCCGATGACATCGGTCAGCGGGCACGCCGGCGAGGTCAGCGTCATGTTGATCTTGGCGGTCTCCTTGCCGTCGACGTCCTCGAGCCAGACATCATAGACCAAGCCCAAGTCCACGACGTTGATGCCCAGCTCTGGGTCAATCACGTCGCGCATGTACTCGGTGATATCAAAGGCCTTGGCAATCTGCTCCTCGGTCTGCGGTGGACGCTCACCGCAGCCGGAAAAGTTGGCGTTGGAATCCTGATATGGATCTACTGGTTCAGACATTTATTTCTCCAGTTCATTGAGTGCTTCCATGGATGCGGCCTGAAAGGCCTTCCATCCGAGCAAAGCGCATTTGACGCGGGCGGGGAACTTGGCGACGCCGCCGAAAGCAACGCCGTCTCCAATGATCTCATCGTCGCCCTCGATTTCTCCGCGGGAGGTGACCATCTTTTCGAACTCGTCGAGCTTCGCGCGCGCTTCATCCAAGGACTTGCCCACGATCTCCTCCGCCATGACGGAGGTGGAGGCCTGCGAGATGGAGCAGCCTTCGGCATCGTAGGAAACATCCTTTACGGTCTTGCCGTCCTCCGAAAGCTTCACGCGCAAGGTGATCTCGTCACCGCAGGATGGGTTGACGTGGTGAACCTCGGCCTGGCCTTCACGCAAGCCCGCGAATTTCGGGTTCTTATAGTGGTCCAGGATGACGTCCTGATACATCGAATCTAGATTCATTACTCCACTCCAAAGAATTCGCGTGCTGCCTTGACGGCCTCGATGAGCTTATCTACTTCTTCCTCCGTGTTGTAGAGGTAGAAGCTGGCGCGCGCAGTTGAATTGACGTTGCCCGCACGGTGCAGCGGCCACGCGCAGTGATGGCCGGTGCGGATCGCGACGCCGTGGGCATCTAGGACCTGGCCCAGATCGTGCGGATGCACGCCATCGACGACGAACGAGACCGCACCACCGCGGCTTTCGGTATCCTTCGGACCCACGATGTGCAGGCCAGGGATTTGCTGCAGGCCGTCCAGAGCGCGGGCGGTGAGTTTTTGCTCATGCGCATGGATATTGTCCATGCCGATTTCAGACAAGAACTTCACTGCTGCACCCAAGCCAACTACCTGGCTGGTCATTTGAGTGCCCGCCTCAAAGCGAGTCGGCGGCGCGGCGAAGGTGGTCTCATCCATCTTCACGATTTCGATCATCGAGCCACCCGTTAGGAAAGGCGGGAGCTTTTCCAGTAGCTCAGCCTTTCCGTACAGGGCACCGATGCCGGTCGGACCACACATCTTGTGGCCTGAAAACGCAGCGAAGTCGACGTCGAGCGCGTGAAAATCCACTGCCATGTGTGGCACGGACTGGCAGGCGTCGAGGACGACCAACGCGCCGACCTCACGGGCGCGGCGCACCAGCTCGTCGACGTCGGCCACCGCGCCGGTGACGTTGGACTGATGGGTAAAAGCCACTACCTTGACGGAATCATCGAGCTCGAGGGAGTCGAGATCGATGCGGCCGTCTTCGGTCATCGAATACCACTTCAGCTGCGCACCGGTGCGCTGGCACAGTTCCTGCCATGGCACGAGATTGGCATGGTGCTCCAGCTCGGTAATGACCACGGTGTCGCCCTCGCCCACGTACAGATCGCCTGCGCGTTCGTCGGAAAGCACGTAGGCAACCTCGTTGAGAGCCTCAGTTGCGTTCTTGGTGAACGCAATCTCATCACGATCTGCGCTCACGAAAGCCGCGATGGCTTGGCGAGCGGACTCGTAAGCGTCATCAGCCTCCTCCGCCAGCTGATAGGAACCGCGGTGGACCGGAGCGTTCGTGCCCAGTACGAACTCCTCCTCCGCCTTCCACACTGGCAGCGGACGCTGGGACGTAGCTCCCGAATCGAGGTACACCAGCGGCTTATCGTCGCGTACGGTGCGGCTCAGGATCGGGAATTGCTCCCTGATGGCAGAAACGTCGAAGTTAGACATTGTCCTTCTTACTTAACGAATTGGTCGTAACCGGACTCTTCAAGCTGGTCAGCCAGCTCAGCGCCGCCGGTCTTGATGACCTGGCCGTTGGCGAAAACGTGGACGAAGTCCGGCTTCACGTAATTGAGGATGCGCTTGTAGTGGGTAATCATCAAGATGCCGCCGTTGGTCTCCTCTTGGAAGCGGTTGATGCCCTCGGAAACAACGCGCAGAGCATCGACGTCCAGGCCGGAGTCGGTCTCATCCATGATTGCGAACTTTGGCTTGAGCAGATCGAGCTGCATAACCTCGTGGCGCTTCTTCTCGCCACCAGAGAAGCCCTCGTTGACGGCACGGTGTGCGAAGGACTTATCGATGGAAAGCTTCTCACGTGCCTCGCTAAGCTCCTTGTTCCATTCGCGCAGCTTCGGAGCCTCGCCGCGCACAGCGGTGACGGCAGAGCGCATGAACTGCGCCATCTTCACGCCCGGAACCTCGGTTGGGTACTGCATAGCCAGGAAGAGGCCAGCGCGTGCGCGCTCATCGACTTCCATCTCGAGGACGTTTTCGCCATCGAGCAGGATCTCGCCCTCGGTTACTTCGTACTTCGGGTGGCCAGCGATGACGTAGGACAAGGTGGACTTACCGGAGCCGTTCGGGCCCATGACTGCGTGGGTCTCTCCGGACTTGATGGTCAGGTTGACGCCCTTGAGGATTTCCTTGGCCTCGCCGTCCTCCTCGTTCGGGAGGACCTGCGCGTGGAGATTCTTGATTTCCAGGGTAGACATTGAGTTAGACCTGCTTTCGGGGATTGTTTCTAGGCGTTGATTTTTTCGAGCTCGTCAATGACGCGGGTTTCTAGATCCTCGCGCAAGGACTCAACTGGAATGCGGGAGATGACCTCGGAGAAGAAGCCGCGGATGATAAGGCGGCGTGCCTCTGCAGCCGGGATACCGCGGGACATCAGGTAGAACAGCTCGAGGTCGTCGAAGCGGCCAACGGTTGCGGCGTGGCCAGCACCCACGATTTCGCCGGTCTGGATCTCCAGGTTCGGGATCGCATCGGCGCGAGCACCCTCAGTCAGGATGAGGTTGTTGTTGGTCTCGTAGGTATCGGTGTTGGTGGCATCCTTGCGGATCAGTACGTCGCCAACCCAGCAGGTGCGAGCCTCAGCACGGCCAGACTCGGCGGAACCGTCAGCATGGGTTTCACCCTGCAGAGCACCCTTGTAGAACACGCGGGAGCGGCAGTTCGGTACTGAGTGGTCAACGAGCAGGCGGTTCTCGAAGTACTGGCCTGCATCGGCGAAGTAGACGCCGAGCATCTCTGCGTCGCCGCCTGGAGCGGTAAAGGCAACGCGTGGAACGATTCGCACGATTTCGCCACCGAAGATGGCGGTGTTGTGGCGCAGAACAGAATCTCGACCCACGGAGGCGACCTGGTGGCCCAGGTGTACCGCGTTGTCTTCCCAGTCAGCGTCGACAACAACGGTGACGTTGGCGCCGTCGCCGACGATGAACTCAACGTTGTCAGCGTGGGTGCCGGAACCGACATACTTAAGCACGACGGTGGCCTCTGCGTGGTGGCCCACCTGGATGGAGGTTGCACCGAAGGAGGTCACACCCTCACCCGCGCCAGTGATGGTGATTTCCACTGGCTTATCCAGCTGAGCCTCAGCATCGATGGTGACCAACTGCGCCTCTGGCATGGAAGACCATGCCTGGGCTGCAACGCGGTCTGCAGGAGCACCCGCCTTGCCTAGGCGGGAATCGTCGGCAGCGATGGTCTCGGAGCTAACGCCTTCCGGTGCGCTGACAGCAATCTTCTGCGCTACCGCCGGAGCGAACTCGCCGTTGTGCAAGCCACGCAGGTTACGCAGCGCAATAAAACGCCAAACCTCGTCGCGACCGTGCGGTACTGGGAAGTCCTCCACATTGAAAGACGTGAACTGATCGCCCTTGGTGACGTCAGCCGGATTGAATTCGTTAGATGCGACCACTTAGCCCACCGATCCTTCCATCTGCAGTTCAATAAGGCGGTTGAGCTCGAGGGCGTACTCCATCGGAAGCTCCTTCGCGATTGGCTCCACGAAGCCGCGCACGATCATCGCCATTGCCTCCTCTTCCGCGATGCCGCGGGACATGAGGTAGAACAGCTGCTCTTCGGAAACCTGGGACACCGTTGCCTCGTGGCCCAAGGTCACGTGGTCATTACGGATGTCGTTATACGGATATGTATCGGAACGCGAATTGTTGTCCACGAGCAATGCGTCGCACTCGACGTTCGCGGTGGAGTTGGATGCGTTCGCGTTGACCTGCACCAGGCCGCGGTAAGCCGCGCGGCCACCGTTGCGGGCGACGGATTTAGACACGATGTTGGAGGAGGTACGCGGAGCCATGTGCAGCATCTTGGAACCGGTGTCCTGGACCTGATCCTCGCCAGCGAAAGCCAGAGAGAGAACTTCGCCCTTGGCATGCTCGCCGGTCAGCCAACAAGACGGGTACTTCATGGTGACCTTGGAACCGATGTTGCCATCGACCCATTCCATGGTGCCGCCCTCTTCCACCTTTGCGCGCTGGGTAACCAGGTTGTAGACGTTGGTGGACCAGTTCTGGATCGTGGTGTAGCGGCAACGGCCGCCTTTCTTCACAACGATCTCGATAACGCCGGTGTGCAAAGAATCGGAGTTGTAGATAGGAGCGGTACAACCCTCGATGTAGTGAACATAAGCGTCCTCCTCAACGACGATGAGGGTGCGCTCGAACTGGCCCATGTTCTCGGTGTTGATGCGGAAGTATGCCTGCAGCGGAATATCCACGTGCACGCCCTTTGGAACATAGACAAAGGAGCCGCCGGACCAGCAGGCATTGTTCAGCGCGGAGAACTTATTATCGCCAGCCGGAATGACGGTGCCGAAGTACTCCTGGAGAATTTCCGGGTACTCGCGCACTGCGGTATCGGTATCGACGAAGATAACGCCCTGGGCCTCCAGGTCCTCGCGAATCTTGTGGTAGACAACCTCAGACTCATACTGCGCAGCAACGCCGGAGACCAGGCGCTTCTTTTCTGCATCCGGGATACCCAGCTTGTCGTAGGTCTCCTTGATATCAGAAGGAAGATCGTCCCAGGTCTGCGCCTGCTTCTCAGTGGAGCGCACGAAGTACTTGATGTTGTCGAAGTCAATAGCGGAGAGATCCGGGCCCCACGTTGGAACCGGCTTCTTGTTAAAGATGCGCAGCGCCTTCAGACGGGATTCCAGCATCCACTCCGGCTCGTTCTTCTTCTCAGAAATATCGCGGACGACGTCCTCGCTGAGTCCTCGGTGAGCTGCCTGGCCCGCTTCGTCGGAATCGTGCCAGCCGTACTCGTAACCACCGATGGAAGAGATGATCTCGTCATCACTCATCTTGGTCTCGAGGCCTGGCGCCGGTTGTGCCTGAGTCATAACCCGCTCCTTTCGTCTAATGCTTTGTTTTCCGGTCTTGATTAACCGGTGTCAAGGGGATGTTTGTGGTGCAGATTCCATGGCCATCTGCAATAGAAGCCAAGGGCTGCACGTGTTTACCTAACAGGGCAGAAAAGACTTCCTGTTCAGCCTCACATAGTTCCGGATGCTCTGCAGCCACATGGGCGACTGGGCAATGGTGCTGGCAAATCTGCACACCAAACCGGCACTGTTGACGGTCGCGGCATAGCCATGTTCGTCCAAGACAGCAGCCAACTTTTGGGCAACTTTCTCTACGGACTCATCTTCCCCGATAAGCGGGTGCACGTCCTCAAGGAGCTTTTCAAAGCGGGCCTTTGCAAAATTGCGCACGGCCTCGGCTCCACCTGCCGCCCTTAGGGCGTTCAGGGCATCGGAAGCCAGCGCGTCGTAGGCATGCCCGAATTGTGCACGCCCGCGGTCTGTGAGGCGGAAATGCTTGGCGGGGCGGCCGCGGCCAGCCGCGAGCGACTTACGCTGGACCACCTCCGTGAGCTCTTCTTCCACCAGAATGTCTAAGTGCCGGCGGATACCGGCGGCCGAAAGACCTAGGCGCTCGCCAAGATAAGAGGCCGTGACCGGCCCATCCTTAAGGAGGAGAAGCATGACCTGGCGGCGGGTATCGCCTTCAGTGGTTCTGGTCTCCTTTTCTGGGACCATCTGCTACACCTCCCGCCTTGAATGCGAACGACTATTTTTAGACAACACTAGTGTTCCCTAATTCATTCCCAATTTCCACCAACGCAGGTACCCGGCGTGGCGAGCCCTCACCCCCAACCCAATTGGCGGCCCGCTAGAGTAAACATCTATGAAACAACGCCTCACTGCTTTCCTCACGGGTATCCGCCAGGATCTCCCGCGTCTTGGCAGTGCGGGATCGCGTTCCGCGCAGCTGCATGCCGATGGAATTAGCGAAGATGCGGCAGGCTCCCTGCCCGGCGCACTCTATGATCTTCTGCCAGATGAAGACGCCGCTCGCCCGCGTACCACCATCGCCCAGCTGCGTGCCTTCTTTGTGCTGCGATGGATAGGCACGCTGGGTGCCATCCTCATCGCCGTCGGCGGCCTTGGGGCCGGCGCACTGCCCGTAGTAGGCAACCCCTATGACAACGTGCCCTTCGGCTCATTGATGTCGCGCATGTTGCAATCGGCTTCTGCCCTCGTCTTCTGCGGCGTAGGCCTGATGGTCACCGCATGGGTGCTCATGGCCCCGTTTGTTGGAACGCCTCTCCGCAACACCGAAAGCAATGGCGAGCATTCGCGGCCGCGCCGGTTGGTTACTGAAAGCCAGCTCTGGCGTACCTGGGCTGGTTGGGTTATCCCACTTGTTTTCACTGCGCCCCTTTTTACCCAGGACATCTATTCCTATCTGGCCAACGGCTCCATCGTCACCCAGGGCCTCGACCCATACTCTGGGGGCCCGGTGGAGCTCCTCGGTTCAGCCGATCCTTTGGCTCGCTCGGTCCCCTTCATCTGGGCTAACTCGCCCTCACCTTATGGCCCCGTCGCACTCGGGTTGGCCGGGATAGTCAGCCTGCTCACCGGCAATTCGATCATCTTGGGGGTTATCGCACACCGGCTGCTTTCGCTAGCCGGCATAATCGCCGCCGGCTGGGCCATCTCGCAGTTGGCTATCCGTTGTCGAGTCTCGCCCGAGTCCGCACTGTGGTTGGGCATCCTCAACCCGCTGACCACGTTGCACCTGGTAGGCGGCATCCACAATGAATCGGTCATGTTGGGATTGGCCTTGGTCGGCGTCGAGCTCGGCCTGCGCGGCGTCGACCGCCTAGGCGGCGCTCCGGCGTGGCTGTACTTTTTATGCTCGGGATTGCTCATTTCATGCGCCGGAATGGTCAAGGTTACGGGCTTCATCGGGCTGGGATTCGTTGGAATGGCGCTCGCCCGCGTGCTATTCATCCGCCGCGGATACTCCACCCCACGCGCCATCGGTAGCGCCGTCGCCCTGCAGTTTTTCATCCTGTTGGCCGCAATTGCCCTTGTCACGCTGACTTCCGGAATCGGGCTTGGCTGGATAACCGGGCAAGGCGGCGCAGCATCCATCCGCTCGTGGTTGTCCTCTAGTACTGCAGTCGGCGTCAGTGCTGGCTTCCTCGGAATGCTCTTAGGTTTGGGCGATCACACCGACGCCATCCTCACTTTCACCCGTACCATCGGTGTCATCATCGCAGCCGGTTTCATGCTGCGTATGTTGCTAGCCACATATCGTGGCAGCATCCACCCGGTAGGCGGCCTCGGCATCGCCACCTTGGTGCTGGTCATCTTCTTCCCAGTGGTCCACCCGTGGTACATCCTGTGGGCCGTGCTGCCCTTGGCGGCGTGGGCCAACCGTCTCATCTTCCGGATCACGGTGGTTATATATTCTGCGGCGATGAGTTTCTTCGTGCTCCCTCGCGGCCTTGGCCTACCGCCCGGCACAATCGTGGTCATTTATACCGCAGCTATCGTGACTTATCTCGTGGTCATGGGACTGTGGATGGTGCTATTACGCCGTTCGCGAATCAGTGTCCTAAACTAGGCACTCGTGAATGCAACTTTCGATGGGGCACCAGCGCTAGAGCTCAGCAACGTGGTCAAGTCCTACGGCGATAAACGGGCCGTCGACGGGCTCAGCTTCCGCGTAGAACGCGGCGAGATGCTGTGCCTGCTTGGACCTAACGGCGCCGGCAAAACCACCACCATCGAGATGTGTGAGGGCTTTAAGAAGCCGACGTCGGGAAGCATCCGCGTCTTGGGCCTTAATCCCAGCACCGATCCCGACGCCGTGCGCGAGCGCATCGGCATCATGCTCCAGGGCGGCGGTTCCTACTCTGGCATCCGCGTACGCGAGATGCTACAGCTCAGCGCCAAGTACAGTGCAAACCCGCTCGATCCCGACTGGCTGATTGAACAGCTGGGGCTTAAAGGAGTGGAGAAAAACACTTATCGGCGCCTCTCCGGTGGCCAGCAACAGCGCCTGTCCCTAGCGCTGGCAATCATCGGCCGCCCGGAGTTGGTCTTCCTCGATGAACCAACTGCAGGACTCGACGCCCAATCCCGCTTGGCCGTGTGGGATCTCATCCGCGCGCTCCGCAATGACGGAGTAACCACCGTTCTGACCACCCACCTGATGGACGAGGCCGAGGCTTTGGCTGACCACGTTGTCATCGTGGACCACGGGCACATGGTGGCGCAGGGTACAACGGCAGAGCTCATGGAATCCACGGGCTCACCGCTCATCACTTTCGAGACAGCCACCGAGGTGGACCTTAACGCGCTCAACGCGGCAGGGCTGCCCACTGAGGCCACCCGCCCACTGCATTACCGCGTGGAAACCCCGGCTACCCCAGACGTCATCGCCCGCCTGGCCCAGGAGCTTGCCCAGCAAGGCGTTACCTTACGCAACCTGGACACCACCCACCGCAACCTTGAGGACGTCTTCCTCGACATTACCGGCCGCGAGCTGCGCAGCTAAGGAGTAATCATGACGCGTTTCGAACCGGGAACCTTTCAGCCTCACCCGCAGCGTGCCAGCGTCTGGACCATGGCACGAGCTCAGGGCCTAATCGAGTCCAAACTCATGCTGCGCCACGGTGAGCAGCAACTGCTCAGCATCGTCATTCCCCTAGCCATTTTGATTGGCGCGGCACGGATGGAGCACATTACCGGCCACGGCCTGAAGGAAGTATTCCCCATGGTCTTGGCGGTGGCGGCCACAAGCTCCGGCTTTACCGGCCAAGCCATTGCGCTGGCCTTTGACCGCCGCTACGGCGCACTGAAGCGAACTGGCGCCTCCGGCGTCCCGGCCTGGACCATCATCGTGGGCAAGATTGCCGCCGTCTTCGCAATGGTCGCGTTCCAAGTCCTCGTCCTCGGCGGCGTTGCCTTCCTGCTTGGCCTGCGGGTTAGCCTTGGCGGCATCTTGCTGGGGCTTATCACCCTCATCCTGGGCGTGTGCGCCTTCACCGCGCTCGGCCTGCTGCTCGGCGGCACTTTAAGTTCGGAGGTGGTCCTCGCGGTTGCGAACCTCATCTGGTTCATTCTGATGGGAGTCGTGGGCTGGGCCATGTACACCCAGGGCTTGAGCAATGACGGCATCCTTACTGTGGTGCCCACGGTCGCGATGGCAAGCGCGCTTGCCGACGCCCTCAACCACACCCTCCCCTGGCAGGAACTACTCGTACTCCTCGCCTGGGCCGGCGCTGCCTCCTTCGCAGCGGTGCGCTGGTTCCGCTTCGAGGGCTAATCGCGCACCTGACTGCACCACGCGGGCTTGAACCGTTTGGTGAGGGCCCACATCTGCAAATGGTGAGGTCCCACAATCGCAAATGGTGAGGTCACCCCGTAACAGCTGTGACCCGAGTATTGCGCTGAGACTGGTGTAGCCTCACCTCACCAAGTCGACCTCACCATTTGGAAACTGCGAAATGCAGCCGCGAAAAAGTTCCATTTCCGGCAGCAAATGTGACTTTTATCTTTTTCGCTCCCGCAGGCATTCAGGGTTTCGTTCCGACCCTGTCCGAGCGGTAGTCTTTTTAACGTGAATTCCGGTAACAAAGTATCTACGTTTTTCCGCGAGGCGACGCCCGCCATCAAGACGCAGCGTCTCATCGCGATGATTCTGCTCGTCTGCCAAGGCGGCATTACCGTATCCGGCGCCATTGTGCGTGTTACGGGTTCCGGCCTTGGCTGCATCACTTGGCCCGAGTGCCACCCGGGCTCGCTGGTTCCTCTCTCCGGTGCGGCACCGTGGATCCACCAACTCATCGAGTTCGGTAACCGCCTGCTTACCTTCGTCGTCACGGCTGCCGCGATGGCTGCCATCATGGCGATGCATATGGCGCGCCGCCGCACTGAGTTGAAGGTTTATGCGTGGTTGAACTTGGCCGGCATCGTGGTCCAAGCAATCATCGGCGCCATCTCCGTTTTCTTGAAGCTCAACTGGTGGGCCGTGGCGCTGCACTTCCTACCATCGATGATTCTCGTCTGGTTGGCTGCAATGCTTTACTCCCGCATCCTTGAGCCTGACGACGGCGTGCGCACCCAGATCTTCCCACAGGCCATCCGCGTGTTGGCTGCGATGGCGTCCATTGCCCTCGCTGTGGTCCTCACCACCGGCACCATGGTCACCGGCTCTGGTGTCCACTCTGGAGACGATGGCGTCGGCATGGAAGGCCGCCTCAACGTCGATACCGAGATGATGGCCGTGGTTCATGCGATGTGCATGTACGCCTATCTGATCCTCACCGTCATTGTGATGTTCATGCTTTACCGTGTTCATGCACCGGCATTCGTCAAGAAGGCCGCCTGGGTGCTCATCGCCTGCATTCTCATCCAATGGGGCATCGGCGTCGCCCAGTTCTACATGCACGTCCCGCGCTGGACGGTGCCAATCCACATCGGCATGTCTTCCGTAGTCACCGCTTTCACCGCTCTCCTATGGGCGCATGGTGTTCGCCGCGTCAACGGCACAGAGGGCCTGAAGACTGGCTCCCCAGCAGCCGAAGAAAAGTTCGCTGCACGGCAGGCAACACTGACGAAATAAAACTTAAACCAGGTTGTAGACTCCCGAGACTTAATAGTCTTCGGCGAAACCGCTCCACCTACTCAAACCGGCCCTGAGGCCGTTCGGTGGAGCGGTTTTCCTGCATGTATGCGAGTAGCTGCGATAGCCTTGAAACATGTACGCAATTCAGGTCAACCACAAAGGTGGCCCAGAGGTCCTCGAGTATGTAGAGACTTCGGCACCCACCCCTACCGAGGATCAGCTGCTTGTCGACGTAATCGTGGCCGGTGTCAACTACATCGACACCTATTACCGCGAAGGCATCTACAGCGCCACGCCTCCTTTCATCCTCGGCCTCGAAGGCACTGGTCGCGTTGTCCACGACCCAAAGGGCGAAATCGCCGAGGGCACCATGGTGGCTTGGGACCACGCTTTCGGCTCCTATGCGGAGCAAGTATGCGTGCCGCGCGACCGCATCGTTGCGGTCCCCGATGACTTCCCGCCTGAGGTAGCTGGTTCGATGCTCCTGCAGGGAATGACCGCTCATTACCTAGCAAATGGCGTGTACCAGCTCGGCGAGGGCGCCTCCTGCCTTATCACCGCGGGCGCAGGAGGCGTGGGCCTTATCCTCACCCAAATGGCTAAGGCAGCCGGTGCCACGGTTTACACGGTGGTCTCTACCGATGAAAAAGAAGCCTTGTCATACGAGGCTGGCGCTGACCAAGTGTTCCGTTACGGCGAAGGACTTGCTGAGCAGGTTCGCCGCTTCAACGGTGGTTTCGGTGTGGACGTTGTCTACGACGGCGTCGGCAAGGATACCTTCATGGAGTCGCTCGAAGTGGTGCGTCCACGCGGCACCGTGGCACTGTTTGGCGCAGCCTCCGGCCCGGTTCCACCGATGGATCCGCAGCTACTCAACAAGCACGGCTCAATCTTTTTGACCCGGCCTTCTCTGGGCGCGTGGACCTCCCAGGAAGGCGAGTTCCAAATGCGTGCCCAGGCAGTCGTTCAGGCGGTAACCGACGGCGACGTGGTCTTCAACGTCACGGCCTCCTACCCGCTCGCAGAAGCCGCGCAAGCCCATCGCGATCTCCAAGAGCGCAAGACCACCGGTTCTATCGTCTTAAGAGTGCGCGAGGACAACTAGGCTAGGTTTTATTGCCGCTTGTTCTATTTCACCTTCAGACCCACCAAGTTGGCTGATCGTGTTAGAACCAAGCCGTCGACCAGCCAAACATGCTGCCGATGGATTCCCAGCCCAGCACAGCGTCGATAGATAGGCCGATGAACAAGACCGACAGGTAGTTATTGGAGTAGATGAACAAGCGCATGGGCTTGACCTTTTCGCCCTGCTTGACGCCTCGGTGAAGTGCAACGGCAATCCACAAGAAGACGGCGCCGGAACCAACTGCAGCCACCAAATAGATCCACGAGGCGGCAGGGATGATCAGGAAGGTCACGATGAGCGTACCGACCGTGTACCAGACAATCTGGCGGGTTACCTCGACCTCAGGGGCGACTACCGGCAGCATCGGAACGCCTGCCTTGCGGTAGTCCTCCTTGTACTTCATTGCCAGTGCCCACGTATGCGGCGGTGTCCAAAAGAAGATAATAAGGAACAGCACGATAGCCTGCCACCACTTATCGGGCTCACCAGCAGGGGCATTGTCACGAATTACTGCCCATCCCACCATCGCCGGCATACAGCCAGCGAGGCCGCCCCAGACGATGTTTTGGGAATTGCGCATCTTCAAAAACTTCGTATAGACGAAGACATAGAAGAAGTTAGTCAGGATGACGAAGAACGCTGCCAGCCAGGAGTGCGCCAGAACGCCCAGCCAGAAGACCGAAAGCGCCAACATCACCCACGCAAAGATGGCAGCATTGCGGCGCGAGATACTCGCACGCACGAGCGGCCTAGCGCGAGTGCGCTGCATTTTCTGGTCGATCTCATAGTCCACCACATTGTTGAAGGTGTGGGCAGCCGCAGCGCCCATCCAGCCGCCGAAGATGGTGGAAAGGATTAGCCAGAAGTTATCCGTGACGGATTCAACACCACGCTGCGCTTGGAGCATCGCCGGAATTGCGGCGACTAGCAAAAGCTCAATGATCCTCGGCTTCGTCAGCGCAAAATAGGCCTTTAACGTCTCCAAGGAATATTCCTCCAGTATCTGGCACGGGGTAAATTTTTGTGGCCGCCTGGTTATGGCCGCAATCTAGTTGTCGGCTTCGGGGGTTAGAAAGTTCCCCCGCCTTTAACCAAGGCTTCTTAACCATGCCAGCCTACAGTTTCTTGGACCGTTTTAGATAATCCACCACAATCCGTGACAATCCACCACCCGTTAATCAAAACATCTAGACTTGAGGGGTCAATACTCAACCGATCCACAAAGTAAGGGGCGTCCCCAGTGTCGCAAGAAAAGCTGACCCCAGAATTGCAAGCCATGGTCGAGCGCCGTTATCCGGCTGACTGGACTGATGTGGATACTCGCGCGGTCGACACCGTCCGCGTTCTCGCAGCAGATGCTGTCCAAAAGTGCGGCTCCGGCCACCCCGGCACCGCGATGTCCCTGGCACCGCTGGCTTATACCCTGTACCAGCGCGTCATCAATCATGACCCGAACGATGTTAAGTGGGCCGGCCGCGACCGTTTCGTTCTTTCTGTTGGTCACTCCTCGCTGACGCAGTACATCCAGCTTTACTTGGGCGGCTTCGGCCTGGAGCTGGAGGACCTCAAATCCCTACGTACCTGGGGCTCGCTGACGCCAGGCCACCCCGAGGTCAACCACACCGACGGCGTGGAGATTACCACCGGCCCGCTCGGCCAGGGTTTGGCTTCCGCAGTCGGCATGGCCATGGCGGCCCGCAAGGAACGCGGGCTTTTCGACGCCGCAGCCCCGGCCGGCGAGTCCCCGTTCGATCACTTCGTTTACGTCATCTCCTCTGATGGCGACCTGCAAGAAGGCGTTACCGCCGAGGCTTCCTCGCTGGCAGGGACCCAGAAGCTGGGCAACCTCATCGTCTTTTGGGATGACAACCGCATCTCCATCGAGGACGATACGAACATCGCCTTCAACGAGGACGTCGTAGCGCGCTACGAGGCCTACGGCTGGCACGTCCAGACCGTCGAGTCCGGTGAAGACGTCGAGGCGCTCGAGGCCGCTGCACAGGCCGCCCGCGAGGAAACCGAGCGCCCATCTTTCATCCGCGTCAAGACCGTCATCGGTTACCCGGCACCAAACAAAATGAACACCGGCGGCGTGCACGGCGCTGCGCTAGGTGATGAAGAGGTTGCCGCCACCAAGGAAGTTCTGGGCTTCGATCCAGAAAAGACTTTCGAGGTCTCCGACGAGGTAATAACCCACACCCGCAAGCTGCGTGAGCGCGGCGCAGAGGCGCACGCTAAGTGGCAGGAAAAGTTCGACGCTTGGGCTGCCGCAAGCCCAGAGGGCAAGGCACTCTTCGACCGTATGCAGGCACGTAAGCTGCCGGAGAACTTCGCAGCAGAATTACCGGAATGGGATGAGGGCGATTCCATCGCTACCCGAAAGGCCTCTGAGGCCACCATCCAGGCACTGGCTGCTGCAGTTCCGGAGATGTGGGGCGGTTCCGCCGACCTGGCTGGCTCCAACAACACCGTCATCAAGGGCGCCCATTCCTTCGGCCCTGAGTCCATCACCACCGGCGCTTGGGATGCTAAGCCTTACGGCCGCAACCTCCACTTCGGTATTCGCGAGCACGCGATGTCCGCAATCATGAACGGCATCGCGCTGCACGGCAACACCCGGGTTTACGGCGGCACCTTCCTGATTTTCTCCGAGTATCAGTACCCAGCCGTCCGTCTCGGTGCCTTGATGTCCACCGATACCTACTACGTCTGGACCCACGACTCCATCGGCTTGGGCGAGGATGGCCCAACCCACCAGCCGGTCGAGACCTTGGCCGCCCTGCGTGCAATCCCGAATCTCTCGGTCATCCGCCCAGCCGACGCCAACGAGACTGCGCAGGCTTGGGCCGCCGCCTTCGAGTACAAGGCAGCTCCAAAGGGCCTTGCGCTTTCCCGCCAGAACCTGCCGGTGCTTGCCGGCACCAAGGAAAAGGCAGCCGAGGGCGTACGTCGTGGCGCCTACGTCTTGGTAGAAGCATCCAAGGAAACCCCAGACGTCATCCTGCTGGCCACCGGCTCCGAGGTGCAGCTGGCTGTCGAGGCCGCAAAGCAGCTCGAAGCAGAAGGCACCGCCACCCGCGTTGTCTCTGCGCCATGCCTGGAATGGTTCGACGAGCAGGACGATGCCTACCGCGAGTCCGTGCTGCCTTCCGCAGTCCGCGCCCGCGTCTCCGTCGAGGCTGCTCTCGCAATGCCTTGGTACAAGTACACCGGCACCTTCGGCCGCAATGTCTCCCTCGAGCACTTCGGCGCTTCTGCCCCAGCCGGCGAGCTCTTCGAGAAGTTTGGCATCACCACCGAAGCCGTAGTCAACGCCGCCCACGAATCCATCACCGCTAGCAAGTAAGGAAAACATGTCGCATATTGATGAACTCGCTCAACTCGGTACCTCTACCTGGTTGGACGATCTTTCCCGCGAGCGCCTAGACTCCGGCAACCTCGAGGAGATCATCTCCTCCAAGTCCATCGTGGGTGTCACCACAAACCCGGCCATCTTCGCCGCTGCGATGTCCAAGGGCACCGCTTACGATGCCGCGATTGCGCAGCTTAAAGAAGAGGGCGCAAAGGCTGACGACGCCGTCTATGCCCTTGCCATCGAGGATGTTGCCCGCGCATGCGATATGTTCGCAGGAATCTACGAGGCATCTTTAGGCCGCGACGGGCGCGTTTCCATCGAGGTCGATCCCCGCATCTCCGCCGATGCCGAGGCCACCATCCAGCAGGCACGCGAGCTGTGGGCGCGCGTTAACCGTCCGAACCTGATGATCAAGGTTCCAGCCACCGAGGGTTCCCTTCCGGCCATCGCTGACGCGCTTGCCGATGGCATCTCCGTCAACGTCACCTTGATCTTCTCCGTCGAGCGCTACGGTGAAGTCATCGACACCTTCAAGAAGGGCCTGCGCCGCGCCGAGGAGGCCGGCCACGACGTTTCCAAGATTCACTCCGTGGCTTCCTTCTTCGTCTCCCGTTTGGACAGCGAAGTCGACAAGCGCCTCGAGGCAATCGGAAGCGATGCTGCCTTGGCAGCGCGCGGCAAGGCGGGCGTCGCCAATGCCCAGCGCGCCTACGCCCTGTTCAAGAAGGAGCTGCTGGAGGCAGGCGATCTTCCCGCAGGAGCGAATGTGCAGCGCCCGCTGTGGGCGTCGACGGGCGTTAAGAACCCCGACTACCCCGCTACCTTGTACGTTTCCGAGTTGGCTGGCCCGCACACGGTCAACACCATGCCGGAAAAAACTATCGACGCAGTGCTAGCAGAAGGCAACTTGCACGGTGATACCCTAAGCGATTCCGCCGAGCAGGCAGAAGTCGTCTTCACCGAGCTGGCAGAACTCGGTATCGACTTCGACGATGTCTTCGCGGTCCTAGAAAAAGAGGGCGTCGATAAGTTCGTCGCCGCTTGGGAAGAACTTCTGGAATCGATGGCCGCTCGCCTGTAGCTGCGGCCGCCTATTTGGCCGCGCGCCCCGCTGACTAACCTCGGCGGGGCGCTTGTCGCTAGAATGTGTCGCTGGAGAATTAAATTGGGAAAGGAACCCCCTGTGACGGAATCGAGCGCCTGGGTAAATCCACTGCGCAACGCGAAGGACAAGCGCCTACCGCGCATCGCCGGTCCCTCGGGCATGGTGATTTTCGGTGTAACCGGTGACCTCGCTTATAAGAAACTGCTACCCGCCATCTACGACCTTGCACACCGCGGCCTCCTGCCCGCTGGTTTCACCTTGGTTGGCTATGGCCGCCGTGACTGGAACAAACAAGAGTTCTGCGACTACGTGATGGGTGCAGTCAAGGCAGGCGCCCGTACCAAGTTCAACGAGCATGTCTGGCAGCACCTGGCGCAGGGCATCGAGTTCGTGCACGGAGCTTTTGATGACGCCGGCTTCGACGCCCTGTCCGCACGCTTGGCGGAGCTAGATTCCTCCCGCGGTACCGGCGGCAACTGGGCTTATTATCTTTCTGTTCCACCGGAGTTCTTCTCCAGCATCTGCCACCAGCTTGAGCGCGTTGGCATGGCCAACAGCGCTGACGATTCTTGGCGCCGTGTCATCATTGAAAAACCTTTCGGCCACGACCAAGCATCTGCTCGTGAGCTCAATGAGATTGTCAACGCGGTCTTTCCGGAGTCTTCCGTATTCCGCATTGACCACTACCTTGGCAAGGAAACCGTCCAGAACATTATGGCGCTGCGCTTTGCCAACCAGATCTTCGAGCCGATGTGGAATGCGCACTACATCGACCATGTGCAGATCACTATGGCAGAGGACATCGGCTTGGGAGGCCGCGCCGGCTACTATGACGGCATCGGCGCCGCCCGCGACGTTATCCAGAACCACCTGTTGCAGCTGCTCGCCCTCGTAGCTATGGAAGAGCCTTCTTCCTTTGAACCGGAGGCACTGCAGGCGGAAAAGATCAAGGTCTTGCGCGCGACTCAGGCGGTTCACCCGTTGAACAAGACCACCGCCCGCGGCCAGTATTCTGCAGGTTGGCAGGGCTCCGAGTACGTGCGGGGCCTGCGTGAGGAGGACGGATTCGATCCTGCTTCTACCACTGAGACCTATGCGGCCTGCACCCTTGAGGTCAACTCCCGTCGCTGGGCCGGTGTGCCTTTCTACCTGCGCACCGGCAAGCGCCTCGGCCGCCGCGTCACCGAGATCGCACTGGTATTCAAGACCGCCCCGCACCAGCCGTTCGACAACGGTCAGGCAGAGGCCCTCGGCCAGAACGCCGTGGTCATTCGCGTCCAACCAGACGAGGGCGTAACAATGCGCTTCGGTTCAAAGGTGCCGGGTTCCACCATGGAAGTCCGCGATGTCAACATGGACTTCGCCTACGCAGAGGCCTTCACCGAGGAATCTCCTGAGGCTTATGAGCGCCTCATCCTCGATGCTTTGCTCGACGAGTCCTCACTTTTCCCGACCAACGAGGAAGTCGAGCTCTCCTGGTCCATCCTCGACCCAATTCTTGACTATTGGGCCAAGGCCGGGCAGCCGGAAGAGTACCCAGCGGGCACTTGGGGCCCTGAATCCGCCAACACGATGCTGCGCCGCCGAGGCCATACCTGGCGTCGCCCTTAAGGAGGCCACAGCGATGATTATCCCATTGCCTGATACCACGACCCGCAAGATCTCCAAGAAGCTCGTTGAAGCGCAGGAGCACTACACGCTAACCACTGGCCGCGTGCTCACGCTCATTGTTGCCGCTAACGAGGGAGACGATATCGAGGGCATCCTAGCCTCCGTTCGCGACGCTTCGCACGAGCACCCCTCCCGCGTGCTCGTCGTCATCGCCGGCTCCGGCGACAAGGAAACCCACCTCGATGCCGAGCTGCGCGTCGGCGGTGAGGCTGGCGCCTCGGAGATCGTCGTCATGCACCTGCACGGCGACCTAGCTGAGCAGTCCGAGTCCGTGGTTATCCCGCTGCTGCTTCCGGATACGCCACTGGTTGCATGGTGGCCCACCAAGTGCCCAGCAAATCCAGCGCAGAGCCCAATCGGCAAGCTGGCGCAGCGCCGGATCCCCAACGTGGCCTACGGGGAAGGGGCGAGCCATGAGGAACTCATGCAGCTCTCCCGCGGCTATACCCCGGGTGACTCGGATATGTCTTGGGCAGCCATTACCCTGTGGCGCGGCATCGTGGCATCGGCGCTTGACCGCCACCCACATGAGCCGGTCGAGTCCGTGGAAGTCTGCGGAGCCGCAGAAAGCCCGGCCGCTGACTTTGCTGCGGGCTGGCTTGTCGACGCCCTGGGTGTTCCGGTAACCCGGAAGACCACGACCGCCCCGGAGCCGGGGGCGTTTCCTATCCACTCCCTGCGCTTTAAACGCGTATCCTCACACGTAACAGTCGACGTCGTCGACGCTAGCACCGTCCGCGTACGGGTTCCGGGTTCCCCGGATTCCCTGGTCTCGTTGAGCGTGCGTTCGCAGGCAGAAATCCTCTCTGAGGACCTGCGCCACCTCGACTCTGACAAGACATATGCGCACTCGCTTCGCGCACTGTCACGCGTGGGCTACAGTTAGTCGTACACCTTTATTTTTTATAACCCTTTTAAGGATCAAACACACATGGTCACTCTTCACCGCGTGAGCGATGTAGACGAACTCATATCCTCTGCCGCCCGCAAATTCATCGACGTAGTCACGTCGGTCCAGGCCCCGGGCGGCGGCCTTCACAACGACGGCGTGGCGCGCGTCGTTCTCACCGGCGGTGGTGCCGGCATTGGAACCCTGCGCGAGCTGGCTCGCCTCGATGCCGCTGCGAAGCAGCAGAGTGAGGATTACCCAGCCTTGGCCATCGATTGGACCCGCGTGCACGTTTTCTTTGGCGATGAGCGCAATGTTCCAGTCTCCGATCCTGATTCCAACGAGGGCCAGGCCCGTGCGGCACTCCTGCACGCAGCGGGCGTTCCGGAAGAACACATTCACGGTCTCGACTTGGGCGCAATCGCCATGGAACATGCGGCGAAGGCCTATGCGGGCGAGATTTCGGAGTTCGCACCTAACGGCTTCGACCTACATCTGCTCGGCATGGGCGGCGAGGGCCACATCAACTCCATGTTCCCGCATTCTGCGGCAGTAATGGAACAAGAAGACCTCGTTGTAGCAGTCCCCGACTCTCCCAAGCCACCAGCAGAGCGAGTCACGCTGACGCTGCCTGCGGTTAACCGCTCCGAGCGTGTGTGGTTCTTGGTCTCCGGTGAGGAAAAGGCTGAGGCGGCCTCCCACATCGTGGCTGGCTCCCCCGCCATCGAATGGCCTGCAGCCGGTGCGCATGGCACTAGCGAAACCATTCTTTTCCTAAGCGACGACGCCGCGACGGTAATCGAAGAATAAGCAACGAAGAATAAGCAGAAAAGTAAAAGGCCGCGCTTCCTTAAAAGTAAAGGAAGCGCGGCCTTTCTTTAAGCCTGCTTAGGCTTTAAACGGCGTATGCCTGGATCAGATTGAGTGCTACGATGCAGGCCAACCAGATGATAACCATCACGATGGTGTAGCGGTCCAAGTTCTTCTCCACGACGGTGGAGCCAGAAAGGTTGGACTGGACGCCGCCGCCGAAGAGGCTGGAAAGTCCGCCGCCCTTGCCCTTGTGCAGCAACACGAAGATGGACATGAGGATCGCGGCAATCACCAAGATGATTTCCAGTGCCAAGATCATAGGATCGTTCCTCTCAGAATTTATTAATTAACTCCGGACTACTCTACACCACGAAGTGGGCCGAAGAATACTTCGACCCACGTGCGTAGCGCTGGTTATCCAGTACCTATTCCTTGACCCGGTGCTTAGGCAACGGTGGATGCGTTTGCAGCGAGCTTGGCAAATTCGTCGCCTACCAAGGAAGCTCCGCCGACTAGCCCGCCATCGACGTCGGGCTTGCCCACGATCTCGGCGACGGAGTCAACCTTGACGGAACCGCCGTAGAGAATACGAATGCCTTCTGCCACCTCTTCGCCCGCAAGTTCGCGCACGAGAGCACGGATTGCAGCGCAAACCTCCTGGGCGTCGTCAGCGGAGGCAACCTTGCCGGTGCCGATGGCCCAGACAGGCTCATAGGCAACGACGATCTTGGACAAGTCCTCAGCGGACAGGCCTGCGAGGGAATTGCGGGTCTGGTTGACCACGTAGTCAACGTGGGTGCCGGACTCGCGAACGTCGAGCGGCTCGCCGACGCACACGATCGGGCTCAGGCCGTGCTTGAGTGCTGCAGCAGCCTTTTCCGATACGAGCTCGTCGGTCTCGCCGTGGTACTCGCGGCGCTCAGAGTGGCCAACTACGGCCCACTTGCAGCCCAAGGATGCGAGCATCTTGCCTGAGACCTCACCGGTGTAGGCGCCAGAATCGTGCTTGGAGATGTCCTGTGCGCCGTAGGTCAGAAGCAGCTTGTCGCCCTCGGAGAGAGTCTGCATGGTGCGCAGGTCAGTAAACGGCACCATGAAGGCGACGTCGACCTTGTCGTAGTAGTCCTTCGGCAGAGAGAAGTCGAACTTCTGGATGGAGGCGATTGCTTCCTTGTGGTCCAGGTTCATCTTCCAGTTACCGGCAATCAGTGGTTTACGTGCCATGGAAAATTTTCCTTTCGGGTTTTATTGTGCGTAGGCCTGTGTAACCGCGGCGCTTATGCTTGCAGAACGGATACGCCCGGCAGTTGCTTACCCTCGAGGAACTCGAGGGATGCGCCGCCGCCAGTGGAGATGTGGGAAAAGCCCTCTTCATTCAGGCCAAGCAGGCGAACCGAAGCGGCGGAGTCGCCACCGCCGACGACGGTGAAGGAGCCGTTGTTTTCGGTGGCAGAGATGATGGACTTAGCAACGCCTTCGGTGCCCTTGGAGAATGCCTCCATCTCGAATACGCCCATCGGACCATTCCAGAATACGGTCTTAGAGGATGCAATAACCTCGTCGAATGCCTTGACGGACTCAGGTCCAATGTCCAGGGACATCCAGCCCTCTAGGATGCCGTCGAGGGCGACAACCTTGTTTTCCGCATCAGCGTTGAACTCGGTAGCGGCGATGAGATCTACCGGCAGAACGAGCTTGTCACCGAAGCGCTTGAGCAGGTCCTTGCAGTTGTCGATCTGGTCTTCCTGCAGCAGAGAGTTCTGAACGTTGTAGCCCTTTGCCGCGAGCAGGGTGTAGCACATGCCTCCACCAATGATGACCTTGTCAGCCTTATCTGCCAGCGCTTCGATGACGCCGAGCTTGTCAGAGACCTTCGCGCCGCCGAGGACAACCACGTATGGGTGTTCTGGCTTTTCAGCGACAGCTGCGAGAGTCTCGACTTCCTTCTGCACGAGTTTGCCTGCAAACGCCGGCAGGCGCTTAGCGACGTCGTATACGGAAGCCTGCGCGCGGTGGACAACGCCAAAACCGTCGGAGACGAAGGCGCCGTTATCCGCAGCCAAGGCAGCGAGCTCATCAGCGAAAGCGCCGCGCTCAGCCTCATCCTTGGAGGTCTCGCGAGCATCGAAACGCACGTTCTCGATCAGCATGACGTCACCGTCGTTAAGACCGTTTGCGCGCTCGTGTGCGTCCTCACCGGTTACGTCGCCAGCAAGCGCTACGTATTGACCCAGTGCCTCAGAAAGAGCCTGTGCTACCGGTGCCAGGGAGTACTTCTCGTTTACCTCGCCCTTTGGACGGCCCAGGTGTGCGGAAAGGATGACCTTGGCGCCGCCTTCAACGAGTGCCTTGATGGTTGGCAGGGATGCGGTGATACGTCCGGAGTCAGTAATGTTGCCTTCCTCGTCGAGCGGCACATTGAAGTCGGATCGTACGAGGACGTGGCGGGACTCCACACCCTCTGCGATGAGGTCATCAAGGGTCTTGAAAGCCATTGGATTCTCCTTCATTGAAATCTTTAAAAAGCGTTCTATACAAGACTACCGGCCCACGCATGACCCTTGGGCGGGAAATTGCGAGAGCCGGTAGACCATCTAAGCCAAGCCTCTAGTTAAGACTTGCAAGCGCCGAGCTTAAAGCTTGGAAGCGACCAAGGAGGTGGTGCGCACGAGCTGGTTGGTGTAGCCCCACTCGTTGTCGTACCATCCAAGGACCTTGACAAGGTTGCCGTTGGAGACCTTGGTCATCCCGGCGTCGAAGATGCAACCGTGTGGGTCGGTGATGATGTCGGTGGAAACGATTGGGTCTTCGGTGTATGCGAGGGTCTCGCCGAACTCGCCAACAGAGGCTTCCTTGATTGCAGCGTTGATTTCCTCAACGGTGACGTCGCGGGAAGCGGTGAAAGTCAGGTCGGTTGCGGAACCGGTGATGGTCGGAACGCGCATTGCGTAGCCGTCCAGCTTGCCTTCAAGCTCCGGAAGAACCAGTGCAACTGCCTTTGCAGCGCCGGTGGAGGTCGGAACCATGTTGACCGCTGCAGCGCGTGCACGGCGTGGGTCCTTGTGTGGTGCATCCTGGATGCGCTGGTCACCGGTGTAGGAGTGAACGGTAGTCATCAGGCCCTTTTCAATGCCGAACTTGTCATTGAGGACCTTTGCCATCGGTGCCAGGCAGTTGGTTGTGCAGGAAGCTGCGGAAATAACGTTGTGCTTCGCAGCGTCGTATTCGTCGGAGTTGACGCCGTAGACGAAGGTGCCGTCAACGTTCTTGCCCGGTGCAGAAATGATGACCTTCTTGGCGCCAGCCTCGATGTGAGCCTTTGCTGCCTCACCATCGGTAAAGAAGCCGGTGGACTCGATAACGATGTCAACGTTGTGTTCGGACCAGTTCAAGTTCTTTGGATCGCGCTCAGCAGAAACTGCGATGCGGTGGCCGTTGACGGTGATGGACTCGTCATCATGGGTAATCTCGCCGTCGAAGCGGCCGAGAACGGAATCGTACTTGAGAAGATTTGCCAGGCTGCCGTTGTCGGTGAGGTCGTTGACTGCAACTACCTCGAGGTCGGAGTCGCCCTGGGCAACTGCACGGAAGAAGTTGCGGCCGATGCGGCCAAAGCCATTGATGCCTACGCGGATGGTCACTGTTTTTCTCCTCTATAAATCGAGTAAAAGTTATGTGGGTTCCGAGGCATCTCCTCTAGTTCGTCTTTGGTGCGAAGAACCTCGGTGAGTTTTCCCAACACGGCCGATACTACCGAGCAAACACCAAGCATGCAGCGGTCAAAGGGCCACCCGAGGCTTTCTAGAACCAGGTAATGACGAAAGGCAAAAACAGGCGTACAATTTTTGGCTCACATGACTAATCCGCACCGAAAACCCCCTGCACTACCCCCGAGTTTGTCCGTATGTGTTGGTTTATGTTGCCTGGGGTGGGATATATCACTCCCCCAGCTCAGCACTGATTAGCAAACATATCCAGCAGGTACCAGACGCAGCAATGCTGGGCGTGAAGTATCCGCCTACTCCCGAATGTGCCTGTTTTGCACGAACAAAACCGCCCCGTCCGATCGGACAAGGCGGCTGGCGGCTAAGGCTTTGATCGAAACCTTGAAAGTCAGAAACTTTTTAACCTAGTAAAGTCTACGACTCGTCAAAAAGATCATCAGTGATCGATTCGTTGGTGTCCGGAATATCAAGCTCCTCGGCGCGCTTATCTGCCATGGAAAGCAAGCGCCGGATGCGTCCGGCAACAGCATCCTTAGTCATTGGAGGATCAGCCAGGCGTCCCAGTTCCTCCAAGGAGGCCTCGCGGTGCTGGACGCGCAGGCGGCCCGCATCTGCGAGGTGCTCGGGCACGTCGTCGCCCAATATTTCCATCGCGCGCTCTACACGGGCGGCGGCAGTTACCGCAGCACGCGCGGAACGGCGCAAATTAGCATCATCGAAGTTATCCAGGCGCTTCGAGGTATCGTGCGCCTCGCGCTTGACGCGCTTCTTCTCCCACGTCAAGCGGGTTTCCTGAGCGCCCATGCGGGTCAACAAGGCGCCAATAGCATCGCCATCGCGCACAACGACGCGATCGGCGCCACGGGTTTCCTTGGTTTTTGCAGAGATTCCCAGGCGGCGTGCACAGCCCACCAAAGCCAGCGCGGCCTCTTGGCAAGGGCATAGCACCTCGAGGGTAGAAGAACGGCCCGGCTCGGTCAGCGTCCCTTGGGCAAGGAATGCGCCCCTCCATGCGGCCTCGTTGTCGGCGATAGAGCCCGAGATTACCTGCGGCGGCAGTCCCACCACCGGATGGCCCGAACGAGTGACCAACCCTAGGCGACGCGTTAGCTCCTTTGCGCCGGAGGCAACGCGCAGCTGAACGCGAGACTTCTTCTGCGAACCGGCCGGCCCCACAACATGCGAGGTTGCCTTCACGCTGTAGAGGTCATCGAGGGCTTCGATGAGCCGCTCGGCAATGCGCAGATTGTCCACTTCGATTTCGTAGGCCATCTGGTCCCCGCTTACGGTCAGCTCGCCGGCAAAGCGCAACATGGCGGAAATTTCCGCGGCACGAGCGGACTGGCGTGGAACGGAGACTGCTGTGAGTTCATCCTTGACCTGTTCGGTCAATGAAGCAGACAAAGTCCTTGCCCCTTTCTCAATGATTCTTGCTGTACAGACCGAGCATCATCCAACCAGGTCTGCGCAGACGCGGTATGCCCTATCAGGCACGGAATGCCTTATACAGACATAGAGAAACACTAGTCTAGCCTGCACGATAAATCCTTGGCCGCACTAGGCTAGCTTTGCTCGAGCAATCCTTTCAACGCAGCAGAAAGCTTGTGTGGATCATGCTTGTTTAGACGCACGCCGTTTTCATCACGCAGGCTAACGTCAGCGAATACCGCTTGGGCGCCCAGTACGTTGGCTGCGCGCTGCAGATAGCTGCGCTCACTCTCACTAGGGATAGCGTTGGAATCCACCAAGACGCGGTCGATGCGCAGTTCCGGCGCATGCTGCGCCAACACGTGGAGATGCCGCTCCGCAGAAAAGCCCTGAGTCTCGCCCGGCTCTGCCGAAAGGTTCAGCACAACCACGCGCATCGCGGAAGAGTTCTTCACAGTGTTCACGATTTCCGGCACCAGCACGTGCGGTAGCACCGAGCTAAACCAAGAGCCGGGGCCGATGGTGATGAGGTCGGCGTCGGAAAGCGCGGCCAAAGCGTTCGGATTGGCCTGTGGATGCGCCGGAAGGATGCGTACGCGACGTACCTGACCCGGAGTGGAAGCCACCGCCACTTGGCCGCGTACGGCCCGCATGATGCGGGGATCCTCGTCAAGTCCGGCGACCTCCGCCTCGATGTCCAGCGGCTGATTGACCACCGGCAGCACGCGGCCGCGGGAATTGGTCAGCTGGGCTACCTTATCCAGGGCCGCCTGATAATCGCCGAGAACCTCAGTCAGGCCAGCAATAAGCAAATTACCCACGGCGTGCCCTGCCATCGCACCGTTGCCCCGGAAACGATGTTGCAACGTCTCTGCCCACATTTGGCCAGTTTCCGTGTCATCGGAAAGCGCGGCCAGCGCCATGCGCAGATCACCGGGTGGAATGATGTCCAGCTCACGGCGCAGACGCCCTGAAGAGCCACCGTCATCGGCGACGGTAACTATGGCTGAGATCCGCTCCACGCCCGTCATCTGGGCAGCAAGAAGGGTTTGATAAAGACCATGGCCGCCACCGAGGCAAGCCATGTGGGTTTGTCGAGTCATTGGTGGATTTATAAGCTTTCCGGGTCAATTGTGCAAGGAAATAGGAAAAACTAGCCGCGTTGAATATCGCGGTGCAGAGCGTTTACCTCGAGGTCTCCGCGCTGACGCAGGCGCCGGGTCAATTCCTCGGCAACGGCAACGGAACGGTGGTGGCCGCCCGTACAGCCAACGCCGACGGTGATGAAGTTCTTGCCCTCGTGACGATAGCCCTCGAGCATGGTGCCGAACAAGTCTAGGAAGTGCTCAATGAACTTCTCGGCGGCAGGATGGGCCAAGACATAGTCCGAAACCGGCTCATCGGTGCCGCGGTAGCCGCGCAGCTCCGGAACCCAATAAGGATTGGGCAAGAATCGCACGTCAAGCACAAGGTCTGCATCGCGAGGCGAGCCATTTTTGAAGCCAAAGGACTCGACGGTGACGTGCTGGACGTCTTTGCGCATATCACCGAAAGCGGCCTCCATCGCACGCCGCAGATCATGGATGGAGAGGTTGGTGGTATCGATGATGATGTCAGCACGCTCGCGGGCATGCGCGATGGCTTTTCGCTCCCTCTGAATGCCTGCCTTCAACGTGTCGCCGCCCTGTAGGGGGTGGGTACGGCGCACGGAATCGAAACGACGAATCAAAACGTCGTCGCGTGCATCGAGAAACAGTACCGTTGGCTTCATGCCGAGTTCGCTAACCTCATCGATGGTCTCCAGCAGCGAACCTGGAAACATGCGGGAACGCACGTCAGTTACCGCTGCGACCTTCTTAACCTTGGTCTCCTCCATCGCGCACAGCTTGAGAAGATCAACGATGGCCTTCGGCGGGATGTTGTGGGCGACGTAGTAGCCTTTGTCCTCCAAGACTTTGGCTGCGGAAGTCAAGCCACCACCCGACATACCGGTGATGAAGATGGGCGGGGATTCTAAGTGCGTCATGGAGCCTATCTTAACCCGCGAAGACTTATAGAACGCTGATTTTCTTTAACCATGCAGGTGTTCATAGACCACACCGGCAAGTTTCGGGCCAAAGCCCTTTACCGCTGCGATCTCCTCCGCCGAAGCTTCCTTGAGCTTTTTCACCGAGCCAAAGTGCTTGACCAAATCGGTGCGGCGCTGCGGCCCCAAGCCCGGCACCGAATCCAGTACCGAAGAACGCATACGCTTGGAACGCTGCTGGCGGTGATAACTAATAGCAAAGCGGTGTGCCTCGTCGCGGATCTGCTGGAGCAAGTACAGGGCCTGCGAATTACGCGGGAGAATAACCGGTTCATCATCACCCGGGACCCAGATTTCCTCCAAGCGCTTTGCAAGGCCGACGAGGGTCACGTCCACGATGCCGAGTTCATCAAATACCTCTTGCGCTGCTGCAACCTGCGGGGCGCCACCGTCCACGATGAATAGCTGCGGCGGGTAGGCAAAACGACGTCCCGCTTCTGCGGATTCTTCCTGCACATTCTCGTCGTCGAAGGTGGACTCCTCGACTTCCTCGTCTGGGTTGGCGAGCTTGTCCTCCTTATGGCGCTTGAAACGGCGGCGGGTTACCTCGGCAATGGAGCCGACGTCATCCGAGCGACCGTCACCAGCCGCCTCCTTGATGCGGTAACGCCTGTAATCAGCCTTGCGTGGCAGACCGTCCTCAAAGACCACGAGGGAAGCAACCACATCGGTGCCTTGAATATGGGAGATATCGGTGCACTCGATGCGCAGCGGCGCCTGGTCCATCCCCAAGGCTTCCTGGATGTCCTGCAGGGCCGCCGAACGCGCGGTGAGATCACCGACGCGCTTGAGTTTGTGCTGGCGCAGCTGCTCCTTAGCGTTGCGCTCGACGGTCTCCATCAGGGAGTGCTTATCGCCGCGCTGCGGTACCCGCATATCCACCTGTGCCCCACGCAGATCCTCGAGCAGGGAGATGACTTCAGCCGACTCGTCCGGCATGGCCTGCACCAAGATCTCCCGCGGAATCACGTTGCCGCGGCGGGTCTCGGTATGCGATTCCTGGTCCACACCGCGCCTGCTAAGGGCAGCGTCTTCCTCCATCTCTTGCTGCTCGCGGTCTGCGGCATCCGAATAGAACTGGATCAGGAAGTTTTGCATCAACGCCGGCAAAGCCGGATCGCTTTCGCCTTCTTCCCACGGCCCCGTCGGAGCTTGGTCGCCTGAGCGTTCTACGACCCAGCCGCGCTGGCCACGGATGCGGCCGTCACGCACATGGAAGATCTGCACAGCGGCCTCCAGCTCATCAGAGCTAAAGGCAATAAGATCCGCATCAGTTCCGTCATTGAACACGACGGCCTGCTGCTCCATGATCTTGTTGATTGCGCCTAAGTCATCGCGCAAGCGCGCAGCAAGCTCAAACTCGAGGTTTTCCGCGGCTTGCTCCATGCGCTGGGTGAGTTCACGGGTCACGGCCGAAGTATTGCCGTTCATAAAGGAAACCAGCGAATTTACGGTCTCCCTGTGATCTGCCTTCGATACCGCACCCGTGCAGGGCGCCGAACATTTGCCGATATATCCCAAAAGACACGGACGACCCAAGCGCTCGTGCCGGTTGTAGACACCCTTAGAACAGGTGCGCATGGGGAACACGCGCGTGAGCAGATCCAAGGTTTCGCGCACCGCCCAAGCATGGGAATACGGACCAAAATAACGCACGCCCTTCCGCCGCGGGCCACGGTAGAAGAAAGCGCGTGGGACGGTCTCTCCTACCGATACCGCGAGCATCGGATAGGTCTTATCGTCGCGGTACATGACATTAAACCGCGGGTCGAAGCGCTTAATCCAGGTATATTCCAGCTGCAGCGCTTCCACCTCGCTGGCAACCACGGTCCATTCCACAGAGGCAGCGGTAAGCACCATCTGGCGCGTGCGCGGATGCAACTGCGTGATGTCCTGAAAATAGTTGGACAAACGTGCGCGCAGGTTCTTGGCCTTGCCTACGTAAATTACCCGGCGGTTTTCATCGCGAAACTTATAAACGCCAGGCTCTGTGGGAATAGTGCCTGGCGCTGGTCGATAGGTAGCGGGATCTGCCACTTGTTAATCCTGCGGCATGTACTTAGCTTCAAGGTCGCGGAAAGCGCGAACCTTCGGAATAACGGCGGCCTTATCACCAGCCTGCAGTGCCCAGACCGGCACATACTCGAAGTCGGGCAACTCGATGCGCGCCATCCGCTCGCCCTCTGGGAAGGATAGTCCGTAGACGACCTGCCAAGGATAAAAACGGGTACCTACGATGTTACGCACCTCGACGCCGTCTTCATTCGCACGCAGGCGCGGGCGCGTCAGCGCCAGCCAAGACAGAACAGAGATAAGCAGGCCCACGCCGGGGAAAGCGAACTTATCGATAGTGGTGACGGCAGCACCGGTGAAGGAGATATCCAAGGTAAGGCCCATGAAAATATGGATAGACATGACGAGGATGACCCAGCCGATGGCCACCTTGCGCAAAAATTGAGACTTAGCCTCATAAATCCACGGCTTCGTCGAAGTCTGCGCGAAGGGATCCGCACTGGTGTAGGCCAGAACCTCGGCGTCGGTAAGCTGCGTGCGTTTCGACGTCTCGCGTGCCCCAGATTCTTGTGCGTCAGTCATTAGTTCCTTCTTCGTGGTTTACAGGCTGGCCTAGCCTGCCAGCCCATCTAGTGTACGCAATTTCAATACCGTGTCTAAAGCCGCTACCATCGACTCCGCGCCCTTGTCTTCATCTGAGGTGGCAAAGCCTGCGCGATCGACTGCCTGTGAATACTCGTTCACGGTGAGCACGCCGTTGCCCACCGGGGTGGACTCGTCTAGAGCGATGCGGGTTAGGCCCTGCGTTACGGAGTCACACACGTAATCGAAGTGCGGGGTGCCGCCCTTTACCACGCAGCCCAGCGCAACCACGGCATCGTGGGTCCGAGCCGCCGCCTGCACCACGACGGGAAGTTCGAGCGCCCCGACCACGCGGGTCTCGGTCACCTTCGCGCCACACGCACGAGCAGTCTCTACAGCACGCTTGTGCAGCTGGTCGCAGATTTCGGCGTTCCACGTCGCGGTGATGACAGCCACGCGGATCCCCTCAGCGGGGACCAATTCAATTTCAGGCAAGCCTTCTTTAGCCATCGGAAACCTTTCTTAGCGCTTAGTTGCGGTGGTCTTCGTCATTCGCGTTGCGGGCACCATCTGCTGGATGCTGCATATCCCAGTGTTCCACCTGCGGCAGGTCATGGCCCATGCGGTCACGCTTGGTGCGCAGGTAGGTGATGTTGTCCTCGTTTGCTTCCACAGCAAGCGTAGTGTGCTGAGAAGCATCGACACCAAAGCCGGCCAAACCCTCACCCTTGTGCGGATTATTAGTCATGAGGACAACGGAAGCAATGCCAAGGTCCCGCAGAATCTGCCCCGCCACGGAATACTCGCGCGCGTCTTCGGGCAGGCCCTGCTCGAGATTGGCATCGACGGTGTCAAGGCCTTTGTCTTGCAAACGATAGGCCTTCAGCTTGTTCACCAAGCCAATGCCGCGGCCTTCTTGGCCACGCAGATAAATCACTACGCCACGTCCGGCTTCTTGAACCGCTTTGAGCGAAGCGTTAAGCTGCGGGCCACAATCACAGCGACGGGATCCAAACACGTCACCCGTGAGGCACTCAGAGTGCACGCGCACCAGCACGTCTTCCGCGCCGCGAAGCTCCTCGACGTCGCCTGCAACCAGCGCGATGTGCTCGTTGCCGTCGATGTCATGGGTGTATCCCAGCACATTGAACAGGCCGTGATCCGTGGGCAGGCGCGTTGCCACCGAACGGTGAATCTGGGTTTCCTTGTGGCGGCGCCAATCAATGAGCTGCTCGATGGAGATCATGGTCAGCCCATGGGTATCAGCAAAGCGTCGCAGTTCCGGCGAGCGCGCCATATCAGTGGGGTCTTCCTCGGAGACGATCTCGCACAATACACCGGCCGGCCGCAGCCCCGCCAAGCGTGCGAGATCAACAGCAGCTTCCGTGTGGCCGTCACGCTCCAGAACGCCACCTGGGCGTGCGCTCAAAGGCACCACGTGACCCGGACGGGTGAAATCAGAGACCGTGGTGGTCGGATCAGCCAAGCGCCGGATAGTCTCCGATCGGGAGCCCGCGGAGATTCCCGTGGTGCCCGTCGCTGCATCCACTGTCACCGTGTAAGCGGTAGAGCGCACGTCCTCGTTAAGCGCCATCATCGGCGGCAGGTTCAGGCGCGCGCAATCTTGTGGCAACAGCGGCGCACAAATATAGCCGGAGGTGTAGCGGACCATGAAGGCCACGAGTTCTGGGGTTGCCAGCTCCGCGGCGAAGATGAGGTCGCCTTCGTTTTCTCGGTCTTCGTTGTCAACCACAACCACCGCTTTGCCGGCCGCAATATCAGCAATGGCCTGTTCAACAGTGTCGAGTTTGACGGAAGATTCTGCTGCGGTCATAAGGATTTACTTTAGCCCCTGTGGTTTGCGTCCTGCGCGTTAGGCCCGTACATCTTCTCAACGTACTTGGCCAACACATCTACTTCTAGGTTTACGGCAGCGCCGACCTCCATCGTGCCAAAGATTGTGTCGCGCAGAGTGGTTGGAATCAGCGACACCTCAAACCAGTCCGCTCCGATTGCGCTTACGGTCAACGAGGTGCCGCTAACTGCGATTGAGCCCTTCTCGACGACGTATCGTGCAAGGTCTTGGGGAAGGCTAAAGCGCAGCACTTCCCAGTTCTGCGAAGGGGTACGCGATAAAAGCTCTGCGGTGCCATCCACGTGGCCTTGCATGATGTGTCCGCCCAAACGCGTGGTGGGCAAAAGCGCCCGTTCCACGTTGACGACGGAGCCCTCGCGCAACTGCCCCAGCGCCGAGCGTCGCAACGACTCGGCCATGACGTCGGCGACGAAAGCATCGCCATCCAGCGCTGCCACCGTAAGACAGACTCCGTTGACCGCAATCGAGTCACCGAGCGCGGCGTCGCTAAGTACGTGAGGCGCCCTAATCCCCAGCCGAATCGCATCGCCCTGCTCCTCAATGGAGCAGACAGTGGCTAGTTCCTCTACGAGTCCTGTAAACAAGCAAATTCCTTCTATTTATGATTTGTTGACTCTGTGTGTCTAACTCTGTGCGTCTAACTCGGCGAATTGAGCACGTACTCAATTAAGACATCATCGCCCAAGACCTTGGTGGCACTGCGGCGGAAACGCTTAGCGTCGCTCAAGGTCTGGGCCACCGGATGCGCCAATACGCCGCGGCCTTCGCCCAAAAGAACCGGGGCAATATAAGCCTGCACGGCATCGACGTAGCCTGCGTTGAGAAAAGAGCTAGCAAGACCTGCCCCGCCTTCCACCAAAATATCGCGTGCGCCATCCGCATAGAGCTCGCACAAGGCTTGGTCGATGTCCTCAAACTGCAGGTAGCCGAGCTCGCGCAAGTTGCCGGCCGCCGCACCCGCGTCCTCCAAGTTGCGGCGACCAATCACCACGCGGCGCGGCTGCTGCTCAAAAAGGCTGCCGTCTGGGCGGCGGGCGGTAAGCGACGGGTTATCGGCCAAGGCCGTGCCCGTGCCGATCAAGATGGCGTCGCGTTGTGAGCGGTCAACGTGCACCCAGGCGCGGGCATGCTCGCCAGTAATCCACTGGCTGGTGCCGTCTACTGCGGCGGTGAACCCGTCGAGGGTCTGCGCAAATTTGAGGGTGACGTGTGGCCTGCCCATTTCGATGGCACGCAACCACGGCAAGAGCGCGTCGGGAACATCCTTGTCAACGGGTGCCGCAACCTGTGCAACTTCAATCCCAGCTGCTTGCAGGGTGCTCGCTCCCCCGGCTGCTTCCTGGTTTGGATCGCCATGCAGGAAAAAGACCCGCGAAACCCCAGCATCAATAAGAGCCTGCGCGCACGGACCGGTGCGCCCGGTGTGGTTGCACGGTTCAAGGGTGACCACCGCAGTGCCATTGCGCGCAGCCTCCCCGGCTTCATTGAGAGCCACTACTTCCGCGTGCGCACCTCCTGCCGGCTGGGTGGCACCAGTGCCAACCAATTCGCCCTGAGCATCTAAAATGACGGCACCCACAGGCGGATTGGGGCTAGTGGTACCACGGACAGACTGGCCAGCCTCCATTGCACGCAGCAGGGCCGCTTCTAAATCAAGCTTCATGAAAATTCTTTCAGGCTTTTGCGAGCTTCCGATTCAAAGCTCTATTCACGGTCTTCTACAGGGTGGCCAGCTCGCGCAATTCCGCGACTGCGCCAGCTTTATCCTCCTGCTTATAAATTGCAGAACCGGCAACGAAAGCATGGCAGCCAGCCATTGCTGATTCACGGATGGTCTCCGCCGAAATGCCACCGTCGATCTCGATGAGAGTTGCAAGCCCTTCATCATCAATGACTGCACGCAAAGCACGCACCTTATCCAGCATCTCCGGCATAAACTTCTGGCCGCCAAAGCCCGGCTCCACGGACATCACGAGCACCAAATCAAAGCTGGCGAGCTTGTCCAACCACGGCTCAATTGCGGTATCCGGCTTGACCGAGATACCTGCGCGCACGCCCAGCCCCCGAATCTTTTCCGCCAAGGCAAGGCTGGCCGCCACATCCGCGACAGCTTCCGCATGGAAAATGATGCAGTCGGCGCCGGCTGCAGCGTAGGTCTCCACCCACTTTTCTGGCTCCTCAATCATCAGATGCACATCAAGCACCTGGTCCGTGACTGCATCAACGGTCTTGGTGATGTCTGGGCCAAAAGAAAGGTTGGGGACGAAGTGTCCATCCATGATGTCGACGTGGATCCAATCAGCGTTGGATACGGCGCGCACTTCTTCGCCCAAGCGGGAGAAGTCAGCGGCGAGGATGGATGGGGAAATAATCGGAGCAGACATGCCCCATAGTCTAGACCTACCCTGCGACGCCTCGCCGCGAAACCGGCTCAGCGCCTAGTTCGTGCGCCGCAAAGCTGCGAAGAACATCGCATCCGTGCCATGACGGTGCGGCCACATCTGGACCGACTTATGGCGGCCCACATCCCCCATGTCTGGAATTAGTGTGTGCGCGTCGAGTTCCTCTGCGCCCAGCTTGGCGACGGCGCGGTCCACAATGTCGCGCGTTTCCCTAAGATCTGGAGAACAGGTGGAATAACCCACCACGCCGCCAGGACGGACGAGCCGCAGCGCGGATTCGAGCAGCTCAAATTGCAGCTCATTGAGGTCAGCAATGTCGCTTTCAGCCTTCCGCCAACGAGCCTCCGGACGGCGGCGCAAAGCACCCAGGCCGGAGCACGGGGCGTCGACCAGCACGCGATCGAAGCCCGGCTCCAGGCCAGGTTCGCGGCCATCCCCCACGTGCACGCGCACCGGGAGATCCGCCACGGTCTTTTTGATGAGCTCCGCACGGTGCGGTGAGACCTCGACTGCATCAACGGTGGCCTGCTCAATACGCGCCAGCGCACCCATCAGCGCCGCCTTACCGCCAGGGCCGGCGCACAGATCCAGCCAGCGTCCGGAATCCTCCCCTTCCAGCGGCGCCTCCGCAACGGCGCGGGCGATAAGCTGCGAACCCTCGTCCTGCACTGCGGCAAGTCCTTGCTTGACCGGCTCCAGATCGCCTGGATCACCGGCAGACATGTACACCGCATAAGGCGAGTACTTGCCCTCCTCGTTGCCGGTCATAAGGGCCAGCTCCTCCGCACTGATCTCACCAGGACGTGCCACCAAGTGCACGATCGGGCGCTGCGAATCCCCCTCCAAGGCGGCCTCCAGCTCGCCCAAGCCGACGACGCGGGCGAAGGATTCCGCAATCCAGGTCGGGTGCGCATGCTTGAAGGCAAGCGCTGCTACCTCACCACTCGGCGCGAGCTTGTCCAGCCACTTCTCGGAAGGCGTGCGCGTTACCGTACGCATAATGCCATTGGCAAAGCCCTTCGCCTTCTCGAAGCCGGCGGCCTCCACCAAGCGCACGGTGGTATCAACCGCAGCGTGAGCCTCAACGCGGGTGAAAAGCACCTGATAGGTACCCAGACGCAATGCGTCGAGCACCTCTGGTGCGATGGCATCGAGCCCACGGGAAGAGCACTTTTCGATGACGGCATCGAGCACGCCCTCACTGCGTAACGCCCCGTAGGTCAGCTCGGTGCAGAAAGCTGCGTCCCGGGCCTCCAACTTGTGTACGCGCAGCGCCTTCGGCAGGGTGAGATTCGCAAAAGCATCATCACTGTGCACGCGGCGCAGTACCTCGTAGGCAACCGCGCGCGGGACATCGATGCCCGCGCGGCGCGCTGCTTTCACGAAGGAAGGGTTCTCCTTCCTGCCGCGCGCATTGTTGCGCACCGGCCGCCTATTACCTTTATTAGGTTTGCCAGACTGACCGCGCCCCTTATTCTGGGACGTTTCCTTAGGCTTGTCTCCAGACTTGGAACGAGAACGGAATCCGCCGCTCATGAAAACCTCACTTCTTTAGCGCCGCCAAGACCGCGTGCCCAGTCTGCAGCGTTCATCATCTTCTTTCCTGGGGGTTGCAGGCGATCAAGCTTGACAATCCCCTCGCCCGTTCCAACGTATACGGCCTTCTTCGTGATGTGCGCCTGACCTGGTTCGAGCGCGACGTCGGCAAGCGCCGCGCCAGACTCAGCTTCCTCGACAAGGCTTAGCGGAGAAAGCTTCACGCGCTGAGAATCCAGCAGCGTCCAAGCGCCTGGCCCCGGAGTATGCGCGCGGATGTGGCGATCCACCACGGTAGCCGGTGCCGTCCAGTCCACTTGCGCGTCCTCCACCGCAATCTTGGAGGCGTACGTGGCCTCGCCCTCCTGCGGGCGCGGTGTGATGCTGCCGGCTGCCAAACCGTCCATTGTCTCAACCAGCAGATCTGCCCCCTTAAAAGCCAGGCGGGTCAGCAAGTCATCGGCAGTGTCGGTCTCCGAGATATCTGACTCCACGACTCCGAGAATCTCACCGGTATCGAGGCCTTCATCGATGCGGAAGGTGGTAGCGCCCGTGCGCTCATCGCCTGCCGCAATCGCTGCCTGGACCGGCGCCGCCCCTCGCCATGCCGGGAGCAAAGAAAAGTGCAGGTTTACCCAACCGTGCTCGGGTACATCCAGCAGGTCCGGTGTAATCAGATTGCCATACGCCACCACCGGAATCGCAGCCGGTTCGAGCTCATGCAGGCGCTCACGCAGCGCCTTTCCATCCTCGGTATCCGGCTTCAGCGAGGTAGGAGTTAACACCTCTATGCCGTGCTTTTGCGCCAGCTCTTTCACCGGGCTCGGATGCAGACTGCGCCCACGCCCCTTGCGAGCATCCGGCCGGGTAAGTACGGCGACGACTTCGTGTTCAGAGGCAATCAGCTTTTCCAGTGCCACGACCGCGGGTTCCGGCGTTCCAGCGAAGATGATTCTCATGCTGTGGCGTCTCCTTTATAAGTATGCTTTGAAAAATACTAGGTAGTTTTTTAAGAATTAAACCAGTCAGAATTGCGGATTACCTGCATGGCCTGCTTGCGCTTTTCCTTAGTCAACCGGTCCAGGAACAACACGCCATCGAGATGATCGGTCTCGTGTTGGATACAGCGCGCCATGAGCCCGGAGGCGACCATAGAAATGGCGTTACCACGGATATCGCGGCCGCTTAAAACCACGGTTTCGTAACGCTCCGTATTTTCAGAAATCCCAGGGATGGAAAGACAGCCCTCAGGGCCATCCTGCTTCGCCTGTCCGATGGGCTCCCACACGGGATTGATGATTGCGCCACGCAAACCCGTTTGCACGTGCGAGCAATCGTAGACAAAGATGCGCTTGGTCAAGCCAATCTGATTCGCCGCAAGTCCTACTCCGCCTGCCTCGTCCATAGTCTCCAGCATGTCAGCCGCTAGCGCTGCAAGTGAAGCATCGAATTTCTCAATCTCCACCGCACGGGAGGTGAGAACTGGGTCGCCGTACATGCGGATTGCTCTTAGTGCCATTTAATAGGAGCCTTCCTCGCCTCATCCACGTTGATTCTTCTTTTATTTGCTGCCCTCGACAATAGTGGAACAATCCCCCGGCACCGCCTAACGGGGTATGGAAGGACTAGCCGATGTGGATGGGATCGACTTGGATGCGCAAAGGAAGCTCGTCCTTGCGCGCGCTGCGGGCGGCATTGGCCTTACGCAAGGCGTTGCCCAATTGGGCACGCGGGCCCAACGGGGTCCTAATCAGTACGCGTTGCGGCGGCCCAAATCGCTGCTCGTCATATTCGCCGGGCAGGCTCAGCCCCGGTGGCAACGGTACGGGTCCCAAAACCTCCACGTTTTCCGGTAGCTCCGCAATAGACATGAAGTGATCCAGGCTGGCATCGGCACCATCGACCGCAGCCATGTGCACTGCTGGCGGGAAACGCACTTCCCGACGCCCCGCCAGCTCACGGCGTGCGGCACCAACCATGTCCCAATTCAGCAAGGACTGAATGACCGGCAGTTCACCGTCAGCGGCGATGACCACTTCACCGCCCTTGTTGTGCGAACAGACCAAGGTAGCTGCAGACGCCCACTTAGAGAGAGCTTCCTCCGTGGCGCGCAGATCCTGGCGGTTGAGCAGCGTGCCTGCATCCAACAGCAAAGCTGCGCCGTAGTGCCCGCCGTGGGCGACGGCCGGTTCTGCGCCCGGCGTTGCGATGACCAGTGCCGCCTCATCTGCGACCTCGTCTACGACCTTGTTGCCGCCCGAGACAACGATGCGGGTACTCGGAAACGCCCGTCCCAACTCTTCCGCCGTGCGCTCAGAGCCCAGTACGATAGCCCGCAGCCGCGGCGAGCCGCATTCGACACAGCGGAATTTCGACTCGATGCGGCCACACCACCGACACGTGGGCAAGGAGGCATGGTGCGTATCTCCCCCGCGTCTATCGGCGGCAAGGCCCAAGGGGCCGTTACAGTGGCGGCAGCGCGCGGGGGCTCGGCAATTGCCGCAAGCCAGAATTGGTGCGTAGCCCTTCCGCGGGACCTGCACGAGCACCGGCTGCGCACGGTCCAGCGCACGCTTCGCAGCTTGGAAGGCAGGCCCTGTAACCGAGGTGGTTCCGCCCTGCAGATCACGCGCAACCTGCAGGCCAAACGCCCCTACCGCAGTCATTGCAGGACGCCGTGTTTCCAACGTGGATTCACTAGCGAGCAGGTCATGCGCCCACCCAGATTCGACCAGCAGCTGTGTCTCTGCGCTGCGGGCATGCCCCGCCAGAATCAGACTGCAGCCTTCCTTAGCTGAGCGCGTGGTCAGCACCTCGCGGGTGTGGACATAGGGTTTTAGGTTATCTACGAGGTTGTCGTTGCCATCATCAAAAATGAACGCCAGGCGTAGGTTCTGTACCGGCGCAAAGGCCGCCGAGCGGGTACCCAACACAATGCGCGCCTGCCCCACCAAAGCGGAAAGATATCGGCGGTAGCGTGCCTGCGGACCCGTGGCATTGCCCAAGACGGTGATCTGCTTGGCTGCGACCACTTTTCGCAAAGCCTTTTCCAGCTTGTCGACGCCGCGTTGGTCCGGCACCACGAGCAAGACTCCGCCGCCGTCGAGTGCCACTTTTGCGGCCAATGCCGCGACGGCACTCGCCCAGTCATCGCCCGGCGCAATCTGCCATGCGGCGCGGGCCAGCCCACCGGCCAATACCGAGTCCACAAAGGACTCACCATGCTGATATGCCGACCACCCCGAAAGATCTGGTTCTTGTGCCTCGCCCATCTCCTCCCACGGGGTGGCGAGATCGGATTCTTCTGCCTTGGCATGCCGCGGCGGAATCGCGGAGCGAATAATGTCTGAGCGCACCGCCCCATAGCGGGCCGCGAGCGACTCGATGAGTTCGGCAAGCTCAGCTGAGTAGACCGCATAGGGCGAAATCACGCGGTCCAGGTAACGCAGCTGGCCGTCGAACTCGCTGTCATTGCGGCGCTCCAAAACGATGGCGTCTGTCAGCCGCCCATTGAAGCGGATGCGCACGCGCACGCCGGGCTTAGCAGCAGCCGACTGCGATTCGTCGACGCGATAATCGAAGCCGCGGTCTAGGTGGGCGACGCCCAATAAAGGCAACACCCGCGCGACCGGTTTATGGGCGGCGGGTGTTCTAGCTGGCATAGGCTCTGATACTACAGGCCGGCAGCCTCACGCAGTGCGACGGCACGGTCGGTGGACTCCCATGGCAGCTCAATGTCGGTGCGGCCGAAGTGGCCGTAGGCTGCGGTCTGGCGGTAGATGGGACGCAGCAAGTCGAGATCGCGGATGATAGCGGCCGGGCGCAAATCGAAGACCTTGTTGACGGCGGCCTGAATCGTGGCGTCGTCAAGCCCGTGTTTCGCAGTGCCAAAGGTCTCGACGTACAGGCCCACCGGCTTCGCACGGCCGATGGCGTAGGCGACCTGGACCTCAGCCTTGTCAGCCAAATCCGCAGCGACGATGTTCTTAGCTACCCAGCGCATGGCGTAGGCCGCAGAGCGGTCCACCTTGCTCGGGTCCTTGCCGGAGAACGCGCCACCGCCGTGGCGAGCCATGCCGCCGTAGGTATCGACGATGATCTTGCGGCCGGTAAGGCCAGCATCGCCCATCGGGCCACCCAAGATGAAGGAGCCGGAAGGGTTGACCAGCAGCGTGGTGTCCTCGCCGTAGAAGTGCTCGAGCTTGGCGTCCTTGATAACCCATTCCACGACGTGCTCGCGCAGTTGCTCCATGAGCCACTCCTGGGAAACCTCGGGATCGTGCTGGGTGGAGATAACCACGGTGTCCAGGTGGGAAGGTTGGTTATCGTCGGTGTAGGCGAAGGTCACCTGGGTCTTGCCGTCTGGGCGCAGGTGATCGACGATGCCCTGCTTGCGAACCTCGGTCAAGCGGCGCGAAAGGCGATGTGCCAGTGCGATAGGCAACGGCATGAACTCATCGGTCTCGTTGGTGGCGTAGCCGAACATCAGGCCTTGGTCACCGGCACCGGCGGTATCATTTTCCTCGTCGTAGTCATCGGAACGGTCACGAGCCTCCGTAGAGGTATCGACGCCAGCGCCAATTTCCTGGGACTGCTCGCCGATGGCGACGTTAACGCCACAGGTGTGGCCGTCGAATCCGACGTCGGAGGAAGTAAAACCGATGTCCGTCAAGGTCTTGCGGACCAACTGCGGGATTTCTACGTAGCCGGTGGTGCGAACCTCACCGACAACGTGAACCTGGCCGGTGGTCACGAGGGTTTCCACTGCCACGCGCGCCTTCGGATCCTTTTCCAACAGCGCATCCAAAATGGTGTCGGAGATAGCGTCGCAGATCTTGTCCGGGTGGCCCTCAGTCACGGATTCGCTGGTGAACAAACGGGTAGCCGGTGCAGGGTTTAAAGTCACAGATATTCCTTAGTGCAGACAGAAAAGCTTAACTAGCGAAAGCTCTTTTAGCGTTCGATGCATGGTTCTGGCCCCAAGCTTTAACAACTAGCCAGCATAGACCAAGCGGTCTATTAAATCAATCAGGCCTTGGCCTAGTTGCTCATTATCTCTTGTACTGCGTCGAGGATTTGGGACGCGACCACATGCTTTGAGCCGTGAGCAACCACTTGTGGCGCCGCACCGCGGCTTAAAATCCAGCCCTCGCTATCGGACTGCCCAAAAACCTTACCCTCGCCAACCTCGTTGGCCATCAAGAGGTCACAGCCCTTCTTTAAAAACTTTTCCTTGGCAAAATCGAGCGCGGAATGGGTGGCATCGCCGGTCTCCGCGGCAAAGCCCACGACGACGGCATTGGGGTTAAGCTCGCCTGCATCACGCTTGGCGACGATCCCTTTGAGCACATCAGGGTTCTCCACTAGCTGAATGCTAGAAAGCTCGGCATCTGCCTGGCCTTTCTTCATCTTTGACTCTGCAATGTGTGCCGGGCGGTAATCGGCCACGGCAGCGGCCATGATGACCACGTCCGCATCGCGCGCTTCCTCCTCCATCGCCGCCTGTAGCTCCGCCGTCGAAACAACGTTGCGAACCTTTGCCCCAGACGGAACAGGCAGCTTCTCCGTGTTACCGGCGACGAGGGTGACGTTCGCGCCCCGTTGCGCGGCAATCTCGGCAAGTGCGAAGCCTTGCCGGCCGGAGGAACGGTTACCCAAGTAACGCACCGGGTCAAGGTTCTCCTGCGTACCGCCTGCAGAAATGACGATCTTTTTGCCTGCAAGCCCCTGGCCCATGCGGTAGCCTGCCAACTCGGTGCGCACGAGCTCGGCAATCTGCTCTGGTTCGGGCAAACGCCCCGGGCCCGAATCGCGGCCGGTGAGGCGGCCATGTGCTGGCTCCATCACGGTGATTCCTCGGCGCCGCAAGGTGGCAACGTTATCCACCGTGGCCGGGTTCTGCCACATCTCGGTGTGCATTGCAGGGACAACGATGACAGGGCAGGTCGCCACCAGCACCGTGGCCGTCAGCAAGTCATCGGCACGGCCAGCGGCGATGCGGGCGATGACATCGGCCGTGGCGGGAGCTACAACAACGGCATCTGCGTGCTGACCAATATTGACGTGCTGGACTGAATCCACATCATCGAAAACCGTGGTGCTCACGGGGTTGCCTGAAAGCGCCTCAAAGGTAGCCGCGCCCACGAACTGCAGTGCCGCTTGAGTTGGCACAACGCGGACGCTATCTCCGTGCTCTTTGAAGTCGCGGACTAAATGGCAAGCCTTGTATGCGGCGATACCACCGGCTACACCCACCACGATATTGCGCGGCCGAGCGGATGTTTCTGATGCAGTAGAAGGCGCGGAAGAAGATGCAGAAGAATGAAGGTTCGCTTGATTCACCCGGCCAATTCTACAGCCCGGAAACTTTTCGGCCGCAAGACGCCAAAAGGCCCAGGCTCCCCCCGCCAAGATGGCGGCAGGACACCTGGGCCCGACAAAGCTTATTTGAAAGCTTTTACTTTCCTTCCTCGTGATCGAGGAGACCAGCTTCAATCTCACGCAGAGCGATGGAAAGCGGCTTCTCGCCCGCCTCAGGGGTTACCAGAGGACCGACAAACTCGAAGACACCCTCATCCTGCTCTTGGTAGTAGCTGTTGATCTGACGCGCGCGCTTAGCGGCGAAGATCACCAGAGCGTACTTGGACGAGACCTTATCGAGGAGCTCGTCGATCGGCGGAGCAGTAATGCCCACTGGCGGATCGAACACTGGCTCTGGCTTCGGGGCCTCAGCATTAGCAGGGGTGGTCACGTTAGTCACATGCACCTTTACTTCACTTGGAAATGGTCAAAATCTAGTTCTATCCCTGCAGGATAGCACTAATAGCTGCCACGGCGTCATCAAGATTCTCATTGACAACGACGTGCTCGAACTCGTCTTGTGCGGCAAGTTCAGCGTGTGCGGTCTTAAGCCTACGGTCGATGACGTCCTGCGGCTCGGTGCCACGGCCGGTCAGGCGCTCAACGAGCACCTCCCATGACGGCGGTGCCAAGAACACGGTTTTAGCTTCCGGCAGGGCGGCCTTGACGTTGCGAGCGCCTTCCAGGTCCACCTCTACGAGGACGGGGCGGCCTGCCTCCATTGCTTCCTTTACGGGCTGTGCAGGAGTGCCGGAGCGCTGGAGCCCGCCATGAATATCTGCCCATTCGAGCATTTCACCGGCGTCAATGCGCTGCTGGAAAGCTTCAGGAGTAACGAAGAAATAGTCAACCCCGTCCTGCTCACCAGGTCGGGGTTGACGCGTCGTCATTGAGACGCTGAAGTACAGCTGATCGACGTCATCGCGCAGACGCGAAACCACAGTGGACTTACCCACAGCGGAAGGCCCAGCCAGAACGACCAGGTTACCGCGTGCAGTTGCGTCAGACATCGCGAATCTTATTCGCCGTAGCCGAAGCGCTCGAGCAGGGCACGGCGCTGACGATCGCCGAGGCCGCGCAGACGACGGGTCTGAGCAATCTCGAGATCTTCCATGATTTCCTTAGCCTTGACCTTGCCAACCTTCGGCAGAGCCTCGAGGAGAGCGGAGACCTTGGTCTTACCGATGATCTCGTCAGTCTCAGCCTTGTCCAGAACGTCCTTCAGGTTGGTTTCGCCGCGCTTCAGCGCAGCCTTGAGCTCGGCGCGAGCCTTGCGGGCCTCAGCGGCCTTTGCGAGAGCTTCCTTGCGCTGCTCATCAGTCAACTTTGGAAGGGCCACGGGTTTCCTCCGATTTCATTAGATTGATAATTTCCGTCCAGTAAGTCTTACCAGAATCCGGTCGCGATAACGGGAATCAAAATCCCGCAGTGCCGAGCAAAACGACTAAAATCACTAGTCACAGGCTCGGCGCGAACCGACTTCAGGCAATCCTAGCACTGGTGATTACGCGATGACATTATTTGGGTCCGTATTGTGCGGAATTCCTGCACGTCATCGCGGTGCGTTTCTCAAAATACCAGGTAAATGGCGGGCCTTATAATCGGCCGCGCCATAACCTTAAAAAGCGGTCTCTTCGGTAGCCTCTGCCAGGGCAGATTTCACTGCTTCACGCAGGTCAACAACCTGCGGGCCTGCGGAAAGAACCGAACGGGAAACGTTGGCGAAACCCAACTGCGGGGCCGCCGCAGTGATTACTTTCACGTCCTGCGCAGTAGCTCCTTGGGCGCCGACGCCCGGCAGCAAAACCGGGCCGTTCAGCTCGTCTAGGACAGGCGGCTGCGCAAGCGTGGCACCCACTACGACGCCGACGTTGCCCGGACGTCCTGCGGCCTTGTACGCGGCATTGAGCGCGGCGCACTGGTTGACCACGCCCTGCGCCAGCGTCACGCCTTCTTCGTCCGTGATGGACTGGAACGCCACGGCCTCCGGGTTGGAAGTTGCAGCCAGAACGAAGACTCCCCTGCCCTTTTCTTCCGCTAGGTCAAGCACCGGCTGGAGCGAACCGACTCCTAGATATGGAGAGACGGTCACTGCATCCGCGGACAACGGCGAATCATCGCTAAGCCATGCCGCGGCATAGCCGGCCATCGTGGAGCCGATGTCGCCGCGCTTGGCGTCGGCAAGCGTCAAGCAACCTGCTTCACGCAAATCCCGCAAGGTCTCTTCCAGCACCGCAAAGCCCGCAGACCCAAAGCGTTCGAAGAAGGCCACCTGCGGCTTAACCACTGCGACGGTCTCGGCGAATGCCTCCACGCAGGTATGCGCGAATCTCCGCAGCCCATCGACGTCGTCATTCAAGCCCCAAGCACGCAGCAGATGCGCATGCGGGTCGATGCCCACGCACAGCCTGCCGCGCTCGGCACCGGCAGCGACGAGCCGCTCACCGAAGGTGCTAGTGCTTTGCGTCATGCTCAAGCTCCTGCAATGCACGTACCTCAAGGTTACCGATGCGCAGCGCCTCGATACCCTGGACCGCAGCGGTAACGCCCTGGACGGTGGTAACAAGCGGAACGCCCACGGAAACAGCCGCCGCGCGGATGTCGTAGCCGTCGTGGCGTGCGTTGTCTGAACCAGCCGGGGTATTGAGGATGAGGTCGACCTTGCCGGCAAGAATTTGGTCAACGATGGATTCCTGGCCGTCCTGCGCCTCGGAAACCTTGACCGCTACCTCGCACTCCACGCCGTTGCGGCGCAGCATCTGCGCGGTGCCTGCGGTAGCCACGATGTTGTAGCCCATGTAGGCCAGACGCTGGATTGGGAAGATGAGGGTGCGCTTGTCGCGGTTAGCCACGGAGACGAAGACCGTGCCCTCAGTCGGCAAGTGGCCGAAGGCAGCGATTTCGCCCTTGGCAAAAGCCGCGCCGAAGTTACTTGCTAGGCCCATGACCTCGCCCGTGGACTTCATCTCTGGGGAGAGCAAAGTATCAAGCAACGTACCATCTGGGCGGCGGAAGCGGTTGAAAGGCAGCACAGCTTCCTTGACCGCAATCGGGTGCTCCAGCGGCAAGGAACCACCATCGGCCTCGGTAGGCAGCATGCCTTCTGCACGCAGATTAGCGATGGACTCGCCCATCATGACGCGAGCTGCGGCCTTAGCCAGCGGCACGCCGGTGGCCTTGGAGACAAACGGCACGGTGCGCGATGCGCGCGGGTTCGCCTCGATGACATACAGCGTGTCATCCTTCAGCGCGTACTGCACGTTCATCAGGCCCTGTACACCGATGCCCTTAGCTAGCGCGCGGGTGGAGCGGCGAACATTGTCGATGTCCTCAGGTCCCAAGGTCATCGGTGGCAGCGCGCAGGAAGAGTCACCGGAGTGAATGCCGGCCTCCTCGATATGCTCCATGACGCCAGCCAAGTAGACCTCTTCGCCATCGCAGAGAGCATCCACGTCAATCTCGATTGCGTTGTCGAGGAAGCGGTCCACCAATACCGGGTGGTCGGAGGTGATTTCCGTTGCGCGGTCGATGTAGTCACGCAGGGAGGCCTCATCGTAGACAATCTCCATGCCACGGCCGCCGAGCACGTAGGAAGGACGAACCAGGACCGGGTAGCCGATGTCGCGGGCTACAGAACGTGCCTCCTCGAAGGAGGTTGCGGTGCCGAAATCTGGCGCTGGAAGCTTTGCTTCTGCCAGTACCTTGCCGAACTCGCCGCGGTCCTCAGCCAAGTCGATTGCCGCAGCGGAGGTACCGACGACTGGAACACCAGCCTCGGTCAGGCGCTCTGCTAGACCCAGCGGAGTCTGGCCGCCGAGCTGAACGATGACGCCGGCAACTGGGCCGGACTGGGCCTCAGCGTGGTAGACCTCCATAACGTCCTCGAAGGTCAACGGCTCGAAGTACAGGCGGTCAGCGGTGTCGTAGTCAGTAGAGACCGTCTCTGGGTTGCAGTTGACCATGACGGTCTCGTAGCCGCGCTCGGACAGCTCCAACGCTGCGTGGACGCAGGAGTAGTCGAACTCAATGCCCTGGCCAATGCGGTTCGGGCCAGAGCCCAAAATGATGACCTTGCCCAACTTATCGGCAGGCATCGGCTTAACCTCGGACTCTGCGTCTGGGTCCAGCTCGTAGGAGCTGTAATGGTACGGGGTCTGCGCCTCGAACTCGCCAGCACAAGTATCGACCGTCTTGTAGGCCGGGCGAATACCCAGCGACCAGCGCAGGGAACGCACGCCGTCTTCGCCAGCGAACTCGGTGCGCAGGGCGGCAATCTGGGCGTCGGAAAGCCCGTAGAACTTCGCCTCACGCAACAGCTGCGCGTCCAGGACCGGTGCGTTCAGCAGCTCCTCGCGGAAGTCAACCAAGGCCTTGAGCTCAGCAAGGAACCATGGGTCGATCTGGGAGTGCTCGTAGAGCTGCTCGACGCTAGCGCCAAGACGGAAAGCCAGTTCTACGTCGTACATGCGGCCCTCGGTCGGACGCTCTAGGTCCTTGAGCACCGCATCCAAGTCCGTCGCGCGCTCGCCGGCGAAGTACTCATCCGGGCGGGTCCAGAAACCATGCTGCTTGGACTCCAAGGAGCGCATGACCTTATTGAGACCTGCGATGTAGTTGCGGCCAATGCCCATGGCCTCGCCGACGGACTTCATCGTGGTGGTCAGGGTGTCATCGGCGCCCGGGAACTTCTCAAAAGCAAAGCGTGGTGCCTTGACGATGACGTAGTCCAAAGTCGGCTCGAATGCCGCAGGGGTAACGCCGGTGATGTCGTTTTGTACCTCGTCAAGGGTGTAGCCGATTGCCAGCTTGGCGGCCAACTTCGCGATTGGGAAGCCGGTGGCCTTGGAAGCCAGCGCAGAGGAACGAGACACGCGCGGGTTCATCTCGATGACGATGATGCGGCCATCAACCGGGTTGACGGCGAACTGGATGTTGCAGCCGCCGGTATCAACGCCGACCTCGCGAATAATCGCGATGCCGAGGTCACGCATCTTCTGGTATTCGCGGTCGGTCAAAGTCAGAGCCGGAGCAACGGTAACGGAATCACCAGTGTGCACGCCCAGGGCATCGACGTTTTCGATGGAGGCAATCACCACGACGTTATCGTCGCTGTCACGCATGAGCTCCAGCTCGAATTCCTTCCAGCCGAGGATGGATTCCTCGATGAGAACGTTGGCCTCGGGCGAAGCAGCCAGACCGCCGCCTGCGATGCGGTCGAGATCTTCCTGGTTATAAGCCAGGCCAGAGCCCAAGCCACCCATGGTGAAGGAAGGACGCACGACTACCGGCAGGCCGAGCTCTGCGACGGTCTCGTGCACCTCGTCCATGTTGTGGCACACGCGGGAACGCGCAGACTCGCCGCCGATGGACTCGACGATGTCCTTGAACTTCTGGCGGTCCTCACCACGCTCAATCGCCTCAATGTCGGCGCCGATGAGCTCGATGCCGTACTTGTCCAAGATGCCTGCGCGGTCCAACTGCACCGCAGCATTCAGTGCGGTCTGTCCGCCCAAGGTTGCAAGCACCGCATCAATCTTGTGGCCTTCTTGCTGTTCCTTAACAATGATCTTTTCGATGAACTCAGGGTCAATCGGCTCCACGTAGGTGTGGTCCGCGAATTCTGGGTCCGTCATGATGGTTGCCGGGTTGGAGTTGACTAGCGTGACACGCAGGCCTTCTTCCTTCAGCACGCGGCAAGCCTGGGTGCCGGAGTAGTCAAACTCGCAGGCCTGGCCGATAACAATTGGGCCAGAACCGATAACCAGGACGTGGTTTACATCGTTGCGCTTTGGCATAAGTTTCTAATCCTCTTCCTGGTGCCTACTTGTTAGGGGTCTTTTCGGTCATCAGCTCAACGAACTGATCAAACAGCGGGTTTGCGTCATGCGGGCCCGCAGCGGACTCTGGGTGATACTGAACGGAGAAAGCCATGCCGTCCTTGAGCGCTACGCCCTCAATCGTGTTGTCGTTGAGACAGGTATGGGTGACGACGCCGCGGCCGAAGTCGGTATCGAATTCCTCGCCAGCCGGGTTCTCCTGGCTGGACGGGCTAGCGATGGCAAAGCCATGGTTTTGCGCGGTGATGTCGATCTTGCCGGTCAAGACGTTGCGTACCGGTACGTTGATGCCACGGTGACCGAACTTCATCTTGAAGGTGTCTAGGCCCAGCGCGCGGCCTAGAATCTGGTTGCCAAAGCAGATTCCAAAGAAGGGAATGCGGGCATCCAGGATGTCGCGGACGATGGCCACCATTTTGTCGGCGGTAGCTGGGTCACCAGGGCCATTCGAGACAAAGACGCCATCCGGGTTGTACTGCTTAATCTCAGCATAAGGAGTATTGGCCGGAACCACGATGGTCTCAATGCCGCGCTTGGCAAAGTTGCCCGGCGTAGCGGTCTTAACACCCATGTCGTAGGCCACGACGGTGAACTTCTTTTCGCCTTCTGCCGCCACGGTATATGGCTTTTCGGTAGCGACCTGCTCAGATAGATCCAGGCCCTCCATCGATGGCTGGCCCTTGACCTCCTCAAGCAGCTCCTCTACTGGGCGCTGCGCGTCCTCACCGGAGAACACACCGGCGGCGATGGAGCCATAGTTGCGCAAGTGACGAACCAAGGTGCGGGTATCGATTCCGCGGATGCCGATGATGCCCTGGGCTTCCATCTCATCCGAAAGGGAACGCTCCGCGCGCCAGTTAGATACGCGCTGTGCGAGGTCACGAATAACCAGGCCGGCAACCCAAATCTGGTTGCCATGGGACTCGTTGTCTTCGTCGTTCCAACCTGTGTTACCAATGTGCGGCGCCGCTGAAACGACGATCTGGCGGTGGTAGGAAGGGTCGGTCAAAGTTTCCTGGTAACCAGTCATTGCAGTGCTGAACACTGCCTCACCGAGGGTGGTGCCGGTGGCGCCAAAGCCGTATCCGCGGAAAGTGCGGCCATCAGCCAGCACGAGAATTGCCGGGATTCTTGCTGGTTTGGTCTCAGTCACAATGTGGCCTTTCTGTGGCTTAGTAGGGTTTATAGGTTGCAAGGTTACTTGCCTTCAGCTTCGTCTGCGGCCAGTTCGTAGGTCACGGTGCCGCGCAGAATGGTGTGAGTGACGCGTGCGCCGAACTCCTCGCCCTCATAAGGGTTATTCGCAGACTTCGAAGCCAGCTTGGCGGAATCAGAGACCCACTTGTGCTCGGGGTTCACGATGGTGAGGTTGGCGGGCTCGCCCACTGCGATCGGGCGGCCGTGGTCCGGCAGCTTGGTGATTTCTGCCGGGCGCTCCGACATCACGCGGGCGATGAAGCGCCAGTCTGCGAGACCGGAGGCCACAAAGATCTTCGCGATAATCGCCAGAGAGGACTCGAGGCCCAGCATGCCCGGCTTCGCGTTTTCGAACTCAACGCACTTGTCTTCGGAGCCATGCGGTGCGTGGTCGGTTGCAACGACGTCGATGATGCCGTCGAGCAGCGCTTGGCGCAGAGCCAAGGTGTCGCGCTCCTCGCGCAGCGGCGGATTCACACGAAAGACGCCGTCGTAGCTCACCAGCTTTTCATCAGTAAGCAGCAGGTGGTGCGGGGTAACCTCCGCAGTCAGTGGAATATCCTGGCCCTTTGCCCACTTCAGCAGCTCGACGGTGCCCTCGGTGGAAGCGTGGCAGATGTGCATGCGGTTGCCGTAGTCACGCGCCAGCAGTGCATCGCGGGCGACGATGGACTCTTCCGCCACGCGCGGCCAACCGCGCAGGCCCAGCTTCGCTGCGGTCTCGCCCTCGTGGGCGGATGCGCCTTCGGTCATGCGGTGGTCTTCTGCGTGCTGGGCAAGCAGGACGTCTAGGCCTTTGGCGTATTCCAGCGCGCGGCGCATCAACTGCGGGTCCTGCACGCACTTGCCATCGTCGGAGAACATGCGCACCTTCGCATCCGAACGCGCCATCATGCCGAACTCGGTGAGGGTCTTACCCTCCAGACCCTTGGTAATAGAACCCACCGGGTGAACGTCGCACAGGCCGAGCGCCTGTGCCTTAGCCCAGACGGACTCCGCGATAATCGGCTGGTCCGTCACCGGGTTGGTGTTGGCCATGGTAAATACTGCGGTAAAGCCGCCCTTGGCAGCAGCGCGGGAACCGGTTTCGATGGTCTCAGTGTCCTCGCGGCCTGGCTCGCGCAGGTGCACGTGCATATCGACCAAGCCCGGCAGCAGCACGTTGCCTTCGGCGTCGATTGCCTCATCGAACTGCGCGCTTGACTCAAGGTCAGCGCCCATATCCGCAATGACACCGTCAGCGATGAGCACCTGTACCGGCTCACCCTCGCCATATGGGCGCACATTCTTAATCAGCAAACGCTTTTCCGCAGCGGCAGAAAGACGGCCGGTTTCTGGATAGTTAGTCATTTCCTCTTACTCTCTTCCCTTTTCTTAATTCCGGCTGAATTAGATTCCGGCGTGTTCGCCATTGGTCAACAGTGTGAACAGCACCGCCATGCGGGCGTATACGCCGTTGTTTACCTGCTGCAGAACCGCAGCCTTGTCGTAGTCGGCGACGGCATAGTTGATTTCCATACCGCGCAGCATTGGGCCCGGGTGCATCACGATTGCATCCTTCTTCATGGCTGCGGCGCGCGCCTTGGACAGGCCATAAAGGTTCGCGTACTCGCGGTGCGATGGGAAGAAGCCGCCGTTCATGCGTTCTGCCTGAACGCGCAGCATCATGACGATGTCTGCATCGGCCAGCTCGGAATCAAAGTCATAGGAGACCTTAACCGGCCAGGTATCGACGCCGAATGGGAGAAGAGTAGGCGGAGCCACCAGGGTGACTTCCGCACCGAGGGCGTTAAGAAGGTCAACGTTCGAGCGAACCACGCGGGAGTGCAGGCAGTCACCCACAATCTTGACCTTGAGCCCAGAGAAGTTGCCGCCCTTGATGCCAAGGCGCTGGCGCATAGTCACGGCGTCGAGAAGCGCCTGCGTTGGGTGCTGATGTGCACCATCGCCGGCGTTAATAACGGAAGGGCCATCGCCGTTAGGCGCTACCCAACCCGCCAGCTGCTGCGGTGCACCAGACGATGCATGGCGAATGATGATGGCATCCGCACCGACAGCGCTAAGCGTGAGGCCGGTGTCCTTCAAGGACTCGCCCTTTTTCACTGACGACGTCGAGGTCGACAGGTTGATGACGTCTGCGGACATCCACTTACCCGCCGTCTCAAAAGAAGAGCGGGTACGAGTGGAGTTTTCATAGAACAAGGTAAAGACGGTGCGTCCGCGAAGGGTCGGAAGCTTCTTTACTTCCCGGCCTTCAAGCGCTTCGTGGAAACGGTCTGCCTCATCGAGCAGGCCAACGATTTCGTCTTTGTTGAGATCAGCGATGGAAAGTAGGTGCTTCATTTTAGGCCTCCGCGGTCTTGCGGGTCAGGACTACCGCGTCCCGGCCATCAATTTCGGCGTTGTAGACGATGACATCTTCGTCGCGTGCCGTTGGAATGTTTTTGCCGACGTAGTCTGCGCGAATCGGCAGCTGGCGATGGCCGCGGTCCACGAGGACTGCGAGCTGAATGATTTCCGGACGGCCAACGTCGGCCAGCGCATCAAGTGCAGCGCGAATGGAGCGACCGGAATATAGGACGTCATCGACCAGGATGACGGTCGCGCCGTTGATACCACCGTTCGGAATTTTGGTGGGCTGTAATGCGCGGTGCGGCTTGTTGTGGAGATCGTCGCGATAGAGCGTGATGTCTAGGGATCCCCATGGGATTTCTACGCCGGAAAATTCCGCAATTTTTTGTGCAAGACGCTGAGCCAATGGCACGCCACCAGAGGGAATGCCAAGGAGTACGACCCGAGTTGCGTTCTCAGAGTCGAGCGCCGTCTTTTCAATGATCTGGTGCGCGATGCGTGCGACAGTGCGCGCGACGTCATCAGAGCTCAACAGCTCGTTAGACTCCGCGTTGGTGTCAATTCCACTCATCGTGACCTCCTTCCCCGCCTCACAGTGCGGTCTTTAAAGGATGCCGGTAAATGGGAATGAAGTAACTTTGCGCCCACCGTGGGCGGAAAATTGCCTCAAGCGTCCGAGCAACATGGTTGCTCACATGGACAACGATGATTTTAGCACCAGCCTATAGTTCCTCGAAGCCGTTTCATTCAGCCACTACCCCCACACGTAACAACGATCTCACTTTCGCCAACCTTTTCGCTCGCATATAACGGCGATCAGTGCAGCCTACTCAACCCCGCTCACAGGCGTGAGCCTGCACACTAGTTCCAGTCGAACTACGGCGCTCCCCTCCCAATTGCTATTATTTAGGGAATAAAAAGTATTTGGGCTCCCTTTGAGTCCGCCGTACCGGCACCTAAATCCGCTGAAATCTTGTCCCGTACAGTCGGCATCAATATCCTGCGTGATCGGCACAGATATAAGGAGAGGAAGACCTAAACCACGTGAGCTTTTCGGTCAAACACGAAGTTCCAGCCCCACGCGAGCAGGTATGGCAATGGCATACCCGTCGCGGCGCACTAGCGCGCCTTACTCCTCCTTTTACTTTCATGACCCCGTTAAAGCAGGCAGAGTCCTTGGCTGATGGCACGTCGATCCTGGGCCTGCCAGGTGGTCTTAAGTGGGTTGCCCGACACGACCTTTCGCGCTTTCAAATCAACGTCAGCTTCAGCGACGTTTGCCTCAACGCGCCCATGCGCTCCTGGGCCACGTGGCGTCACCATCACCTTTTCGCTGATACCGATGCTGATGACATCGGCGCCGCCACTCAGATCACCGACACCGTCGACACCCGCATTCCGGCATGGGCTGTTAACTCCGTCTTCGCCTATCGCCAACACCAGCTCATCGAGGACTTCCAGTTTTTGAACCGTATGCGCGAACTTGGCATCCACGCCACGGCACCGGCCGTCGATTCTTCGAGCAATGTCCGCCCGTTGGTTTTCGCCATCACGGGCTCCCGTGGCGGTGTAGGACGAAAGCTCACTGCTCAACTAACCACGGCAGGACACCAGGTTATCCAGCTTGTGCGCAATAGCCCCAAACCGGGCCAGCGCCAATGGCGTCCGAACCTGCCGGCGCCGAATCTCTTGGAGGGCGTCGACGTCCTTATCCATCTAGCCGGCGAACCAATCTTCGGCCGCTTCAATGCCGCCCACAAGGCAGAAATCCGAGATTCGCGAGTGCGTCCGACACAACTGCTGGCAGAGGTCGCCGGCGCAACACCAGAGTTAAAAGCGATGGTCTGTGCATCGGCAATCGGCATCTACGGCGCCGACCGGGGCGATACCGAGCTGACTGAAGTGTCCAGCCGCGGTGACGGCTTCTTGGCTGACGTGGTCAGTGATTGGGAGGGCGCCTGCGAACCTGCCCGGGAGGCCGGAAAGCGCGTGGTCAATGTGCGAACGGGAATCGCTCTCTCCGGCAGTTCCGGCTTGCTACCGCTTTTACGGGCGCTGTTTTCGACAGGCCTCGGCGGCGCGTTTGGCAGGGGCGAATTCTGGTACAGCTGGGTCGCCATGGATGACCTGACTGATATCTACTTCCGCGCGGCGGTTGATTCGCAGCTTGTAGGCCCGGTCAACGCCACCTCGCCTACCCCGGTTTTAAACAAAGAACTTCTCCATGCACTCGGTGAGGAACTCAAGCGCCCAGCGATGGTCCCCATCCCAACCTTCGGCCCGGTACTGCTCTTAGGCAAGGAGGGCGCAAGCGAGCTCGCCCTGGCTAACCAGAAGGTCATCCCGGCCCGCCTGAAGGAGCTCGGCCACACCTTCCGTTACTCCACAGTCGCAGCTGCGCTTGCACACGAGCTAGGAGGCGAGGAGTTGTGGACTCCCGCCACGCGGGCGGCCAACTAGCAGGCACGCATCCCGGCTCCGGTAGCCTTGATCAAGATTCCGATTTATTCACCATGTAAGCAACGTGAGGATTATTTTCAGTGACTGATCAAGCCGATGGTCAACCAACCATCTTGCCCGATACCCCTATCGAGCCAGTGACGCTCGAGCGCATTGCGGAAATCTTCGACTCTGAGAAGTTGGAGTACCGCATCGAAGAACAGCCAGTTTCTGAAGAAAAGACCGTCAAGATGCTGCGCACTGGTTTCTCGAACGCAGCCATCGCATTCCAGCTGCGCGAGAACGCCATCACCGCCGATTCCGTGTGGCGCGGCACCATTCCGGCATCTGAGGGCCCGAACCTTCTGATGCACATTAACCAGTGGAACCAGAACCACTTTGCGCCAACCTTCCGCTTCTTCGAAGGCCCGGAAAATACCTTGGCGGTCTCCGGCGTGCGCGAGCTGGACACCACCCACGGTGCTTCCCGCAACCAGCTGGGCGCTTTCGTTATGTCCACCTTGGACGCCATCCTGCAGTCTTTCGCTTGGATTGAGCAGCAGTACCCGCAACTCGTCACCTGGGAGGAACACGAAAATGACTAATCAAGCTTATGCTCAGCCGCAGGTCACGCTCGACCGCATCATTAGCGCAATGCAGACCTTCGACATCGAGTTGACCAAGGTCGAAGGCCGCGACGATGCCGCTACCGCTAACTTGAACGGCCTGCCTTGCCTGTTCGCGGTTCTGGATTCCGTCGCCATCGTGCGCTGCGATGTGCCAACCGACGCCGTCTACACCCAGGCCGATGCTGGCCTGTTCCTAGCCGCAAACCAGATCAACTCCGTCGCTTTCGGCGCACGTGCCGTTATCTCCGAGCACGAGAACCTCCTCGTCGTACGCACCGAGCGCGATATCCCCTGCGCCGCTGGCCTGTCCGATGAGCAGCTGACCGCTGCTTTGAAGGTTGCCGTCGACGGCGTCATCGGCGCTCAGGATGCCATGGTTGCCTCCGCCGAGGAGATGGCCAAGCTCGGTTCCGAAACCGCAGCCCAGGCTGGCGAGGCTAGCTCAGCCGGCGAATAGCGCTCCTTTAACCCCGCGAAACACCTCTAGAAAGCGTGCGTTGTGACCAACCAGTCCATCTCTGAAGTCAACATTCACCGGCTCGCAGAGCTCTTCGAGCAGCTCGAGGCCGATTACGTCCTACTCGACAAAATCGAAGACCCCGCCCGGGAGGACGCTGCCGCTGACGGCGATGGCGCAGAAGCTGGCGTCGGCGAAGGCTTGGTGCTGCAGACTGGTTTGCCACACATCACCATCCACTTCGACATCGAGGATGACACCTTAAGTGCCTTCGCGGTGTGGGAAGGTCGCCTCCCGGCAAGCGCGGAAGACAAGGTTGGCGCATTCATTGCGGAATTCAATTGGAACATGTCCGCGCCGACCTTAAGTTATGACTTCCGTCCGAAAGGCACTGGCGCGGGCGCCAAGCAGGAGGAAGAAGAAATTGCCATCTGCGCCAACCGCGCGATGGGCGTAGGCATCGGCCTTAGCTCTAACCAGCTAGGCAGCTTCGTCTTGAGCGCCTTCGATAGCTTCGGCATGGCTTTCGACGCCGTTGCCGAAGCCTTCCCGCAGGCAGCTAAGTGGAACGATAAGGCAGCAAACAAGAAAGGTCGCAGCTAAGAATGTCTACCCCGAACGCATTTCCTTTTGACCTGTTTAGCAAGCCTGATTTTCCTGCAGTAACGCTAAAGCGCGTGCGCGAGCAACTCAGCGCCCCGGAGATGAACATGTTTCCGGAGGATAACCCGGACTTTCCGGATTCCTTGAGTGCTCACCTTAATAACTTGAAGTGGGTCATCAGCGCGGCGGAAGATTTGGTGAAGCTGGAGTGCCTCCTGCCCACCACCCTTTCCTACGAGGATGTCTCCCCCGTCTTCCACGTCACCGCCAACGAGCACAACGCTTCTGCTTTCGACGGCCGCGCTCTCGTGGGCCGGAGCGAAGAAGACACCGTGGAACTGCGTGGCGACGCCACCTTCGTCACCACCGCGGGCATGAACGACGAGCAGCTTTTCCACGCGTTGAACCTCGCGGTCATCGCCGCCCAAGACGCGCTTCTTAGCACCCTGGACCGCTTCAACGAGTTCGCTCACGCGGTCCAGGAATCAGAAAGCTAAGGGAGGCTGAGGGGCCTCCGTCCCCGTTTAGAGACTAATCAGGCCACGAATCAAAGCGCTGACTGCGCCCAGGGAAGCCACGGTCAAAGAAAGAATGCGTGCCTTCTCGCGCGGCACGTGGCGCGCAATACGAGTGCCCGTGGCGATGCCGAGGAACATGCCAATGACGCCGGCGGGCCAAATTAGCCACGTCACATCACCGAATCCGCCCGCACCCACGGCCAACTTGGTGCTCACTGAGAATAGACCGCCCACGATGAAACAAGGCTGCAACGTAGCGGCATAGACCGCCTGGGGCCAGCGCGCTGCCTGCGCATAAACGGTAATAACAGGGCCGGCTACACCAGCTAGCGTGTTTGTGAAACCGCCGAGCACACCCGCTGACAGGGAGGGGCCAAGGCCGTGCATTTCCGGCACGAAGCGCTTGCCAAAGGTCACCACGCCCAGGGCGATGAGCAGGGCCGCGCCCACCAAGACCAGCAAGGCGGCCGAGTCGATATTAGCCACCAGCAAGGCCGCCGGGATTGCGCCCAGCACCATCACCGGCGCGATACGCAAGAACTTGCCCCAGTCCACGTTGGCACGCATCGAATACGTAGTCAGCATCGCGTTGACCACCGCCAGCACGTTGATAACCATGATGCCCTGGACTGGGCCCAGAAGCAGCGTCAAAATAGGTCCGCCGACGAGTCCAAGCCCCATGCCGGAGACTCGTTGCAGGCAAGAACCCAACGTCACGGTCAGCAGGATCGCGAGTGGGATTGCAATCATTGGGCGTACTTCTCCACCACTGCGCGGCCCACGTGCGCTGGGAACATGCCCGTGACGTCCCCACCAAACTTGGCCACCTGCTTGCACAGCGAGGAGCTGATGTAGCCGTACTTTTCATCGGTGAGCAAGAAGACCGTATCGATGCCGGAAAGACGACGGTTCATCTGCGCCATCGGCAGCTCATATTCGTAGTCCAAGGAGGAGCGCAGCCCCTTGACCAGTGTGTCCACACCGTGTTCCGTGGTGTAGTCCACGAGCAGGCCGGACCAATAATCGACCTTGATATGTTCATCGAAAGTCTCACGGATAAACTGCACGCGCTCTTCCACGCTAAACAGGCCGGAAGGCTTATCCGGGTTGCCGGTGACCAACACGGTTACTTCGTCGAACATCGCCGCCGCACGGTTGATGATGTCCACGTGGCCCAAGGTAATGGGGTCGAAAGAACCCGGGCATACTGCTTTAGTCGGCATAGGTTTTCCTTTACTCCCCGCTTGCATCCGGACGGTGGTAGATGGCCATATCAAAGCGCGCGATACCAAAGGTGCGCTTCTTGAGCTTCTGGCCGGTGGGCTCAAAGCCTTCGGGCCACTGCGGTTCTGGGCTATCTACGTGACGCTCGATGACGACAATCGCTGCATCATCAAGCACGGGCTCAATGGCGTCCAGCAGGCCCTGTACATCGTTGAAAGCATAAGGTGGGTCTGCCAACACCATGTCAAAGTAACCGCGCGGTGCGGTGGCCAGGTAGGTGGAGGCCTTCATCTCGCGTACGTCCACGCGCGGGTGCTTGACGACGCCCACGTTGTGCTTGATCACCTTCACCGCCGCCGGGTTGGATTCCACCAGAACGACTTCCTCCGCGCCGCGGCTAGCTGCTTCCAGGCCCAAGGCACCAGAGCCGGCAAACAAATCCAGCACGCGGCTATCAGCAAAACCCCAGCGCACATTCAACGAAGAAAAGAGGCCCTCGCGTGCGCGGTCCGCGGTAGGGCGCGTGCCGGACTCTGGCACCTTGATGCTGCGCCCGCGGGCTTCTCCGGCGATAATTCTGGTCATCGTGCCTCCCCAATAATCGCTAGTACGTCACCGCCATAGACTGCGGCAAAGTCTTCAGTACACAACTTATCCACCACTCCACGTCCCGGGACTACGACGGGAGCTTCTAGTTTGGTGGCCTCCACGGTAGCGATGGCATCTCCCGCAGAGACCTCTTGGCCCACGCTCACGTGAAAACGCACAGTGCCGGCAAAAGGTGCGCAAATGTTCATGGGCTCTAGATTAGTTCTTTTCTAGGTATTCCTGCTCGCTCTCGGTCATGTTCCGGGTTAATTCCACCGCCAATTCTGGGTTGCGCTGCACTAAACGGTACGCATCATCGTGCGTGCGCTCAATGATGTCGCGATCATGGGCCAAGTCCAGCAGGCGCAGCGAGCGCTGGGTTCCCGATTGCAGGGTGCCCAGGATGTCTCCCTCGTGGCGCTGCTGCAGGTCAATCTCCGCCAACTCGAAGCCTGAGGTGGTGTCCGCAATCTGCATGATGCGTTTAAAGGAGCCCGTGTTTTCCGCCGCGGTGGTGTGAAACAGGCAGATGGAAGCATTGCCGCCGCGGCCGACGCGGCCCCGCAGCTGATGCAGCTGCGAGACACCAAAGTTCTCGGACTCGCGAATGAGCATCACCGTGGCATTGGGCACGTCAACGCCGACCTCGATGACGGTCGTAGAGACCAACACATCTGTTTCACCCCGCGCAAAGCGCGACATGACCTCATCTTTATCGTTCATGCGACCATGCAGAACGTCGAGTTTAAGGTCACGTAGCGGTCCGGCCTGGAGTTGGGACGCCACCTCGAGTACGCCGCCTTCTCCCTCGATGCGCGGGCAGACGATATAGGCCTGGTGGCCAACCTGCACCTCCTCGCGGATGCGCGCTAAAGCACGCTGCACCCAGGCTGGTGCCCATTCCGGAACCACGCTGGATTGGATGGGCTTGCGCCCGCCAGGCAGCTCGCGCAGGGTAGATACCGCCAAGTCACCGAAGACAGTCATGGCGATGGGGCGCGGAATCGGCGTTGCCGTCATGACCAGCATGTGTGGGCTCGTGCCCTCTCGAGTTTTCGAGCGCAGGCTATCGCGCTGCTCCACGCCGAAGCGATGCTGCTCGTCTACTACCACGAGACCTAGGTCGAAGAACTCTACAGAGTCCTGAATAATAGCGTGCGTGCCGATGACGATGTCGGCCTCGCCGGAGACAATGTCCAGCAGTGCCTGGCGCTTTTCCGCAGTGCGCTGGGAACCGGTCAGGACGGCGACCTTGACGCCATCGGGCACGCTCGCGCTAATCGACGCCCCGTGCTGCGCCGCCAGCACCTCAGTCGGTGCGAGCAGCGCCGCCTGCTTGCCTGCATCGACCGCCTGCAACATCGCACACGTAGCCACCATGGTCTTGCCGGAACCAACCTCGCCCTGCAGCAGGCGCATCATGGGCAGTGTGCCACAGAGGTCTTCGTCAATTTCCGCAATGACCTTACGCTGCCCTGCCGTTAGTTCGAAGGGCAGGTTGCTCAGCAGCCCATCACGGTAGCCGTCCAAGATGGAAGGCATCGCCACGGCGGTACGCGCCTTGAAGTCGCGTTGGCGCAGGGCCATGACGAGGCCAATGGACAAAGCCTCGTTGTACTTCAAACGCTGAATAGCTCTTTCCGGGCCAGCCGCTGTGGGCTCGTGGACTTCACGGATAGCTTGGTCAAGTTCCACCATCATCCGGTAGTCCAGCGGCTCGGGGATCGTCGGAGTATTCTCCAGCACCATATGGATAGCGCCCATGATGTACCACGAGGTCACCTTGCCGCTGGCGGGATAAATGGGAATCCACTCGCGCTCAAGCAAAGATTCCAGTTGCCCGAACTGCGAGAGGTTACGCAGCGAGCCTGTAGCCGTAACCTTGCCGCCGCTGCTTCCGGAAGGCGCTGCGTCGTAAAGCGCGTTGCTCGCGCTACCTGCACCGCCTGCATCGATAACCACGAAGTCAGGATGTTGAAGCTGCGGCTGCCCGCGGTAGAACTTCAGCTTGCCGCTTAGCATCAAGCGCATACCTTGGCGCAGCACGCGGGTGAGATAGTGCGCGTTGAAGAAGGTGGCGGTAATCCCATTGTCCATCGCCAAAGTGAGCAAGAACCTCTTGGCTGTGTTCCGCTGCTGCAGACGCACCACCTGGCCGGTGACGGTGACATAATCGCCTTCGTTGGCACCGCCCAGGCCTACCTCTTTGTTGTGGCGGATGTAGTCACGCGGATAGTGGCTGAGCAGCTCGCCGCAGGTGGTGTACCCAAATGCCTTTTTGATTTTGGTGGCGTCTTTGGCCGGCAAGATCTCTTTCAACTCCCGCTCGTCCCGCCATCCCAGCATGCTTACTCCACTCCGATCTCAGTCTTGATGCCCTCAACATGGATGGCAACGACCTCCACCTCGAGTGCCTCAGACAGGTAATCATCATCCAGCTTAAGGCTGGTGAGAACGGTGACTTGCTCTCCCCCGGCAGCCAACATCTCACGGCTTTTGGCCAAGATAGAGTCAGCGTCATCATGCGCAGGTTTATCCACGCGCATGGAACGCGCGGCATCCCGCATAACAGAAACCATGGAATCGGTGTCAGGATTATCCGGCTCATAGACGGAGATTGCCGCCAGGCCTGCAACCAAAGACTCAGTGGGCACCACGCGGGCCTCCCCGGCATCGCCCTCAAACCCGTTGGGCAGGTAAATATCCTGCGGCTGCGAAACCGTGACTTGCTCGCCTGGGCGAACAATCTTGGCGCCTACGGTTTCAAAAAGTGCTGCGACCGGGCCTGCCGGCGCTACCGCAAAGATGCGCCGTGATGACTCATCCACTACGGGTTCGTCTGCTGCCTCCGGCAGTACTTCCAAGCGCAGGTTGCTTACCACGCCGGAGCCGAAGGCCATCTCGATTACAGGGCCGGCCTCACGGGTATGAATGTGTACCGAGCCTGAGTTCTCAGTGGCGCGGGCAATGACGAGGCTATTGCCATGCTCACCTATCTTTTCACCAAGTGCGTCCAGATCCCCTTCGAAGAAGAAGACCACCTCGAGCTCGGCCTCAACCTCGTCTTCGTGTTCGGCCTCGCGCACCGCGCCGCCCTCGATCTCAGCCAGCAAGGCCTCAACCAGGATGACGAACCCGGTACCGCCAGCATCGACCACACCGGCCTCTCGCAGTACAGCAAGCTGCGAAGGGGTCTTGGACAATGCAGTGCGGGCGGCAGTGATGGTTTCGACCACGATGTCGTGGAATTGCTTGCCAGGCTGCTCAGCAGACGCGGAAGCCGCAGCTGCCGCCGCACGCAAGACCGAAATGACCGTGCCCTCCACCGGACGCGCAATGGCGCGTTCCACCAGCTGCACTGCGAGGCTCAAAGCAGACGCAAAAGTCTGGCCATCCACGCGGGAATCAACCGTGGTATCCGCGATGCCGCGCAGCACCTGGGATAACACCATGCCGGAGTTGCCACGGGCGCCGCGCACGGAACCGATAGCAAGTGCCTCGGCTACGTCGCCTCCCTTTTCCACCTGCTCGAGTGCAGCCTCCATGGTGTGGGCCATGTTGGAGCCGGTATCGGAATCTGGAACCGGGAATACGTTAAGCGCATTGATTTCAGCGCGTCGGTGGGAAAGTTCACCAACAGTTCGGATCGCCCAATTATGAAGACCACGGGCATCTAACGAACTCGGATATGACATGCCGAATAGTTTACAAGTGCCAGTCGACATCCGGCGCGCCCTGGTCGCGCAAAAGCTCATTAGCGCGCGAAAACGGGCGGGAGCCAAAGAATCCTCGGCGTGCGGAAAGAGGCGAAGGATGTGCCGAATTGATAATCGGCACGTCCGGCAAGAACTTCGCGCAGGCCTTGGCATCATTGCCCCATAAGATGGCCACCATCGGCTGCCGGTTGAGCGCCCGGATTGCAGCCTCCGTGATGGCTTGCCAGCCGAGCTTACGATGCGAGCCTGCCTCACCCGGTGCCACCGTGAGCACGCGATTTAAAAGCATGACTCCCTGGGACTCCCAAGCGCTCAAGTCACCGTCTTCGCGCGGGGCGACGCCTACGTCCTCGCTTAACTCTTTGTAGATGTTGTGCAAGGAACGCGGTGGTTTAACCCCAGGTGCCGTGGCAAAAGACCTACCTACCGCGTGTCCTGGCGTGGGATAAGGGTCCTGCCCCACGATGAGCACGCGTACTTGGGGCAAAGGCACGCGAAAGGCAGCAAAGACATTTTCGGCCGCTGGCAGGAATCCATCTTCCGGCAGCTGCTGCAATTGCTGCTCGATGGCCGGCAGGTGCTCTTCTAGTACCGGCACCAAGACCGGCAACCACGAGCTATCGATTACCGACGTATCAAAAAGTTGCGAGTACGGCGCAGTCATCATTTCCTCCCCTGAAAATTCCTCGCTGCTTTAAAAGCTCTGCCAGCCAGCGTCATACCTCGGCTTCTTACCATCCACGGTCAGCCCAGTGCCGCGGTTGACGGTGCCGATGACGCGGAACCCCGATGGCGCTTCCTTGTTGGTGGTAGCCACCAAGGTATGGTCCTCGCCGCCAGTGAGCACCCATTCCCATGGGTCAACGCCCAAAACCACGCCGGCTTCAGTGAGCAAAGCGTCAGGAGCGATGGCGGTGGAATGCAAGTCGATGTGCACGTTGGAGCGCTTTGCCACGCCCGCGATATCTGGCACGAGGCCATCCGAGTTATCCGTCATGGCGGTAGCCCCCGTGGCGCGGGCGATTACGCCGCGGCCTGGTTTGAGCGAGGGATTGCAGTGGGCGTCGATAAGCGGCCATAGCTCCGAAAGCTCGGGCGGTAGGTCGCGCCCATATTCCTGCAGCAATGCAAGCCCCGCCGCGGAGTAACCAATCTTTCCGTGGCTGACCAGCTTCTGTCCCGCTCGTGCCCCACCCAGGGTCAATGGGGGTTGGCTTCCGCCCAACGTGCCAATTGCGGTAACGGTGATAACCAGCTGTGAACCGCGCGTGAGGTCACCACCGACCAGCTCTGCGTTATAAAGGGCGCAACGCTGGGCGATGCCTTCTGCAATACCGCGCACGAAGGACACGTGGGTCTCCGCAGGCGCCGCAATCGCGAGCAACGCTGCAGTGGGACGCGCGCCCATCGCCTCGATATCGGCAAAGTTGCGCAGAATCGCTTTCTGGCCCACCTCCATCGGAGTGGACCAGTCACGGCGGAAATGCCTGCCCTCCACCATCATGTCGGTGCAAGCCACCGTGCGTGAGTTCGGCGGATCCGGGAACATGACGGCGGCATCATCACCGTTTAGCGCGCTGGGCGCCGCGGCTACGATTTCACCGATGACATGTTGCTCGCCTGCTTGCCCAAGGGTATGCGACAAATGCACGATGGCCTTTCTCAACGGGAGGTTAATACTGACACTACTTAACGCGTTAGGATGAACGCTTATGACCAACCAATTTAACCGCACCGCCGTATTTATCTCACTTGGACTATCCATTGCGATGGTATTCGCGGTTATTTTTGGCGCGAAGTTCTACTTCGAAAACACGGCCAAAGCCCCAGTTGCGCTGTCCCCCATTCAATCAGACGACGCTAACTCCGCGGAGTGTAAGGCCGTCGTCGCCGCAGCGCCCGAGGAGTTCATGGGCCAGCCCCGGGCCGAAATCGCCGAGCCGGTTCCGGCGGGCGCCGCTGCGTGGGCAAAACTTTCCTCCGAGACGGTCAGCTTGCGCTGCGGCGCCAACCTGCCGTATCAGTACACCGCCTACTCCCAGACCGAGGACATCGACGGCGATGCCTGGCTCAAGGTCAAAGACATGACCCCAGGCTCCAACCTCACCACGTGGTACAACACCGATCGCAGCCCTGTGGTAGCAGTGACCACCTTCAACGACGAGCGTCCCACCGGTTTGGAAAAGACGCTCGAGCCGCTGCGCAAGGAGCACCACGAGCCCCGCCCGGCACCGCTTTTAAAGCTTGCCGACGGCCCGGATAAAATGTGTACCCCTTTGGAAAAGGCACTGCCGGAGCACATCGCGGATGGCTACACCCGCCGCAGCGACATCGAGGACAAAAACACCTACGTCTGGAGCGCGGAAGGCCGCGAAGACATCGTGGTGCGTTGCGGCGTCGGCGCACCCGAAAACTACAAACCGGGCGTACAGCTCCAGCAAGTAAACGATGTGCCTTGGTTCGAAGACACCACCTTGGCCGAGGGAACTACCGGCGGAACCTGGTTCGCCTTGGGCCGCGCGAACGACTTAGCCTTGTTCGCGCCCCAAGACGTTGCCAACTCTGCGCTGGTGCGCATGAGCGACACTTTGGCCAAGCACACCCCTGGCCAGTAGCGAAGGTTATTTCGCGCGAGCGAGAGCGTTGTCTACCAGGGCGTCGAGAAGCGCTGCGTAATCGACGCCGGTGGCGGCAAATACCTGTGGATACATGGAGATCGGGGTAAAGCCCGGGAAGGTGTTGATCTCGTTGATGTAGAAAGCATCTTCGGTGATGAAAAAGTCCACGCGGCTAATGCCCTCACAGCCCAGTGCGCGGAAAGCCGCGATGGCGGTCTCTCGCAAAGTCTTGGTTAGGTCTTCCGCCAGCGGGGCCGGAATCTGTGCACTGACGCCTTCATCGATGTACTTGGCATCGAAGCCATAGAAGCCTTCGTCAGCCTCCTCAATGCCATTGAGCTGTGCCGGAACCGAAGCAATGATGGAACCATCCGCGTACTCCAGCACGCCGATTTCTACCTCAGCGCCCACGATCTCAGGCTCGACGAGCACCTTGCCATCGCTTTCGAAGGCCACCTCGGCTGCGTGCGGGAAATCCGCCCAATCCCTGACCTTGGAAACGCCGATGGAAGAACCACCACGTGCAGGTTTTACAAAGACCGGCAAACCCAGTTCCTGCTTTTCTTCCTCGGTCAACGCGGTGCGCTCCTTGAGCACCACCTCGGGCGCTACCGGCAGGCCCTCTGCCTTGAGCAGCTTTTTGGTAAACTCCTTGTCCATTCCGGCCGAAGAAGCCAGAACGCCGGTGCCCACATAAGGAATATCGGAAAGCTCAAACAGCCCCTGGACAGTGCCGTCTTCGCCATATGGTCCGTGCAGAACCGGGATGATGACATCGACTTGCGCATAGTGGTTGTGCTGAGTGACGTTGTGGAAACGGCCCTTGGTGGCTGGGTTTAGGGACAACGCCAATTCATCACCCAAGGTCACCTCCGGCATAACGCCATCGATGATTTCTAGGCCTTCGGTGGTTCCCGGCGTCCACTGGCCTTGCTTAGTAATTCCGATAGGCACCACCTCGTACTTCGCAGGGTCAAGGTGATTCATGATCGCGCCTGCGGAAATACAAGAGACAGAATGCTCGGAACTACGACCGCCATATACAACGGCTACACGGATCTTTTCGCTCATAACGGCAAACTTTACCCTCGCACTATTCCGACTTCTTTGAACGCCCCATCAACGCGACGATCATGTCTTCGACGTCGACGCCGCGGTGGCAAACTCCGTAGACCGCTTGGGTAATAGGCATCTCGACGCCCACCTGCTGAGCCAACCGGAAAATAGAATCCGAGGAGATAACGCCTTCTGCCACTTGGCCATTCGTTGCAGCCTTGGCTTCTTCCAGCGTGCCGCCCTGGCCCAAGCGGTAGCCAAAGGTGCGGTTACGAGAGAGGGTCGAGCTACAGGTGGCCACGAGGTCACCCATGCCAGCAAGTCCAGAGAAAGTAAACGGGTCAGCACCCAAAGCCACGCCAAGGCGAGTGATCTCCGCAAGACCGCGAGTGATGATGGTGGCCAGAGTGTTATTGCCCAAGCCACGACCAGAGGCCATGCCGCAGGCGAGGGCGATGACGTTCTTGCAGGCACCACCGATCTCGGCACCAATGACATCGGTGTTGGTATATGGGCGCAGATACGGTGCGGCCGCTGCATGCTGGACAGCCTTCGCGCGCTCCTCGTCGGTGCACGCGATGACGGTGGCCGCCGGCTGCTCCTCCGCTACCTCTTTAGCCAGGTTCGGGCCGGAAAGTACTGCGATGCGCGATTCATCGACACCAGTTGCATCAGCGATGACCTCGCTCATGCGCTTTAGAGTTGCTGCCTCCACGCCTTTCGAGATGGACACCAAGGTGGAATCAGCAGGCAGCAAGGGCGCCCACTTTTCCAAGTTGCTGCGCAAGGTCTGCGAGGGCACACCGAAAATCACGATGGCGGAACCGTCGAGCGCCGCTGCGGCATCCGACGTCGCAATAAGGCCCGAGGGCAGCTCGAGGCCCGGCAAGTAATCAGGGTTGATATGCGTCGTATTAATAGCCTCAGCCAGCTCGGGGCGGCGCGCCCACAAGTGGACCTCGCTTCCCGCATCAGCGAAGACTTTCGCCAAGGTGGTTCCCCAAGAACCCGCGCCCATTACTGCAACCTTTTGCATTAGCTCTCCCCTTTGCGTATCTCGTGCAACATACCTAGATTAGCCCAACCGGCCCGCACAAAAGACAAGCTTTTCAGCCTGCGGGCCAACTGGGGGTAAGTGAAGTAATATTCAGCCAACCGAGCGCGAAGAACCGGCGCGTGCGGATGCAAAGCGCGCTCAAAAAGCGCAAGATAGTTAAGAATAAGCTGCGCAGCCATCTGTTAAGGAGCGAAATGCCCAAGGCAAAAAACATGCATGAGACGGACAAAGACGCAAAGTCTGAGGTCTTCATCTCGGGCCGTCATCAGGAAATTCCTACCAATCCCGCCAAGGAATTCAAGCGCACCACCTTGGCAGCCGGCGCCGTGTTGTGGCGTGGCAATCCCCAGGATCCCGAGGTAGCGGTAATCCACCGCCCCCACTACGACGATTGGTCTTTGCCTAAGGGCAAGGTCGATCCAGGTGAGTCCCTGCCCACCACTGCGGCGCGCGAGATCCTTGAAGAGACCGGCTATGATGTCAAGCTTGGCAAGCTCATCGGCAAGGTCACCTATCCAGTCCAAGGCCGCACGAAGGTGGTCTACTACTGGTTGGCCCAGTACCTTAAAGGCAGCTTCGAAGACAATAGCGAGACCGATGAGCTGCGCTGGCTGCCCATCGATGAGGCCTGCGAGCTGCTTACCTACGACGTCGATACTGACGTTTTAGCTAAGGCCAAGAAGCGTCTGCGCTTGGCTCCCACCACCCGCGTTCTCTATGTGCGCCATGCACGCGCCCATCAGCGTCGCAACTGGGAGGGTGACGATAATCTGCGCCCGTTGGATAAAAAGGGGCGTCGCCAAGCAGAAATGCTCGTTCCGATGCTTTCGCCCTACCACCCCACCGCCATCTACTCGGCGAGCCCACAGCGCTGCCAGCAAACCGCAGCGCCGCTTGCCGACGAACTCGGGCTCGACATTGCTGTCAACAAGGACTTCGGGGACGAGGGCTGGCAAAAGTCTCCCGCAGCTGCCGAGCAAGCCTTCCAACGGGTGGTGGCGAAGGGCGGCGTGCCGGTCATCGTCAGCCAAGGTGAAACCATCCCCGGCATTCTCGAAAGCCTAAAGCCACAGTTCCTCAAGACCGACTTCGAAGACCTTCGCTTCAAGAAGGGCTCGGTGTGGGTGCTCTCCTTCAACAACGGCGTGCTCACCGGCGCTGACTACCTCGCTAGCGCGCTGCCAGTTCGCTAGCAAAACGTATTGAACTCGGATCCTATTTTAGGAATCCGAGTTCTTTAGGTTTTCGCCGTTTTATACCCAACGGTGAACCGGGCGGCCAGTGGCTTGCCTGTAGAAAATCATCATCATGAATGCCTGGATGCCGAGGGCGAACGAGAGCCCGACGATTGGAATGCAGGCCAAGAGGCTAACGAGCAATCCGCCCACAATGAGGCACAGGAGAGACTGGCCAACGTTATTCTTGGTCAGATTGAAGGAGGTGCGGAAAGTTTCGCCGAGACTCATCTCTGGGTTATCCGCCTTGATATATGGAACGAAGGAGAGGAAGAAGCTGGCAAGCAAACCCGGAATGATAAGCAGGATAAGGCCCACATACACGATGATTTGGACCACGATGTAGTGACCCATTAAGCCAAAGGTATTTCCGCTTTTAAAGAAGTCTCCAAAGCTCGCGCGTTGGCCGTCCGTCTCTTTCGCGGCGGCTCTGTAGACGTTTGCTGTCATCCAAAAGCAATAGAACAACATGAAGACTACGCAGAAAACGCCCCCAATCGGTGCCAAAATATTTCCAGCTTCGGAAGGATCGGAAGTGCTCGGTGCTAGCCCCGCGACGATTGCTACTATTACCCCCGCGAGCAGAAACATGATGACAAAGTGCGCAAGCGGTGCCAAAATCCACGGTCCAGGATTGCGGAAGAAGCCCTTAAACCCCTGTCCGATGGCGTCGCCGGCATCTAACCTTGGCGGCGGCCCCTGCAACTGACCAGTCATCTGGTTGCCATTAGGGGCGTTGCCAGCACCGGCATAACCCGCGCCGCCCTGTGCGCCGTACTCGCCGTACTCGCCATATGGAGGCAGGCCCGGATTAGGCTGTCCGCCCTGAACAGGCTGGCCAGACTGCCCGAAGGGATTGTTCGGGTCGTACTGGTTAGCGTTCGGGTTATTACCGTTAGCGTTAAGACCGTTATTGTTTCCAAATTCTTGAGTCACGAATCACAGACTATTCTGACGCGTGCAAGGTTTCTAGAGAAAATCAATCATGTTACCGATTGTTAACGCAACAGGGGTGAGTGACTGGCAATTAACGAAAAGAAACAACAGAAGGTTTAAAAGTTGGACGCCGGTCTTCGTAGTCTGTGATCGCGTCTTCGTTGCGCAGCGTCAGCCCTACGTCATCGAGTCCCTCCATGAGGCGCCAGCGCGTGTAATCATCGATGTCGAAGGAATACTGGCTGCCGCCGACGCTTAAGCGTCGCGCCGCCAGGTCCACCGTCACGGAAGTCTCGTTTTGTTCCAGCTGCTTCCATATCAGCTCAATGTCTTCCTGCGCCATGATGCCAGTGAGCAGCCCCGCCTTGCCGGAGTTGCCGCGGAAGATATCCGCAAAGCGCGAGGAAAATACTGCCTTGAAACCGAATTCCCGCAGCGCCCACACCGCATGCTCACGCGATGAACCGGTACCGAAGTCGGGACCTGCGAAAAGCACCGAGCCGTTGCAGAAAGGCTCACGGTTGAGCACGAAGTTTTCATCCGCACGCCAATTTGAAAAAAGTCCCTCGACAAAGCCCGTGCGCTTGACGGACTTTAGGTAGCGGGCCGGAATAATTTGATCAGTATCGACATTGGAAGCGCGCAGCGGCACGCCGATGCCGGTATGGGTAGAAAATTTTTCCATGGTGGTTGCCTTCTTTGCTTAATAGGGTTTGATGTTGGTACCGAACCTAGAAACGGGTGGATTGGCCTAGCTAAGGTCTGCTGGGCTGGCCAGGTGCCCTAAGACCGCAGTCGCCGCAGCCACGGCGGGAGAAACCAGGTGAGTGCGCCCGCCTGGGCCCTGCCGGCCTTCGAAGTTGCGGTTTGAGGTCGAAGCAGAACGCTGCCCCGGCTTTAGCTGATCCGGATTCATGCCCAGGCACATGGAGCAGCCCGCCGTACGCCACTGTGCGCCAAAGTCCTTAAAAATCGTATCGAGGCCTTCTTTTTCAGCTTGGGCCTTGACCAAGGCAGAAGAAGGCACCACAAGCATGTTTGTCTCGGGATGGATGCGTTTTCCTTTAACCACCGCGGCGGCCGCGCGCAAATCCTCGATTCGCGCATTCGTGCACGAGCCCAAGAAGACGGTGTCGATCTTGATGTCTCGCAGCGGCGTGCCGGGCTCAAGATCCATATAGGCCAGAGCCTTTTGCGCTGCGGCCTTAAGGTTCTCATCACCAATATCCTCTGGGTCTGGCACATTTGCACTCAATGGCAAGCCTTGGCCCGGGTTGGTGCCCCAGGTGACAAATGGGGACAGCTCGGAAGCATCGATTTCCACGACCGCATCAAAATGCGCACCCTCATCGGTAGGAAGGGTCTTCCAATAGGCCACGGCAGCTTCCCAGTCCTTGCCCTTCGGGGCAAACTCGCGGCCACGCACATACTCAAAAGTGGTCTCGTCCGGAGCGACCATTCCCGCACGCGCGCCCGCCTCGATAGACATATTGCAGATGGTCATCCGCGCTTCCATCGACATGTTGCGAATCGCCTCGCCGCGATACTCAATAATGTAGCCTTGGCCGCCGCCGGTACCAATCTTGGCAATGATGGCCAAAATCAGGTCCTTCGCGCTCACGCCTTCCGGCAGGTCGCCGTTTACCTCTACAGCCATGGTTTTGAATGGCTTTAAAGAAAGCGTCTGCGTTGCCATAACGTGCTCAACCTCGGAGGTACCGATGCCCATGGCGATGGATCCAAAAGCACCGTGCGTCGAGGTATGCGAGTCGCCACAGACGATTGTCATACCCGGCTGCGTAATTCCAAGTTGCGGGCCCACGGTGTGGACGATTCCCTGCTGCTCCTCGCCCATCGAATGCAGCCGCACCCCAAACTCTTCGCAGTTTTCTCGGAGGGTCTTGACCTGCGTACGTGAGACCTCGTCCTTAATCTCCAGCAGATTTCCCGTGGCAATCCCGCGGGTTGGAACGTTATGGTCCTCCGTTGCCAGGTGCAGCTCTGGGTGGCGAAAAGGACGGCCAGACAAACGCAGCCCATCGAAGGCCTGCGGGCTGGTAACTTCGTGGAGGAGCTGAAAGTCGATATAGATGAGATCTGGTGCGCCACCATCTCCCTTTTGGACTGCGTGGTCATGCCAGACTTTCTCAGCCAAAGTCAGTTTTTCCGACATATTCATCACTCCGCTTGAAATCTCATGAATTGGAACGTAAATTTCATTATATGGGAGAGTATAGCGAAATATCCGGAATCAAGGTTTTAGATCGCGCCGTCGCCATCATGATGGCAGCCGCCAACCGTCCGTCCAACCTCAACGAGCTCTGTGAAACCACCGGCCTGCCTAGGGCAACCACGCACCGCCTCGCCACCGCACTAGAGGCTCACCGCATCTTGACCCGCACCCCGGATGGCAAATGGGGCGCCGGGCCCGCGCTCCCCGGCAACCGGGATCACCTCATCGAAGCAGCCGGCCCCATCATGGACAAGCTGCTCGCAGACACTGGCGAATCCGTGCAGCTCTATCAGCTCTCGGGCAATTCTCGAACCTGCATTGCCACCCGCGAGCCCGAGTCCGGCCTGCACAACGTGGTTCCCGTGGGCCGCCAGCTCCCTCTTACTTCCGGCTCGGCCGCCCGCATCTTCGCCGCCTTCGAAGATATCGATATTGAAAACTCGACCTTCAGTGTCGAGGACGTCGAAAGGGCCCGCAGCAATGGCTACTCCGAATCCATCGAAGAGCGCGAAGCAGGTCTTGCCTCCATCTCTGCACCAGTCTTCGATCCGTCCGGCACACTCGTCGCGGTAATTTCCGTGTCCGGTTCCGCCGAGCGCTTCCGCCCTTCCCCCTCCGAGAAGTACGCCCCGCTGCTTGCCGACGCCGCGCAGAAACTCACTACCCGCCTATAAGACATGAATCTATAAAACTTCGAATAAGCCGCCACCTCAGAAAAGGTGACGGCTTATTTCTTTTAAAGGGCAGGCTTTCTACCTCAGCCGCCTACAACTCCCGGCTGCCTAGATAATGATTCCGTAGTTATTTGCAATGCCGCGGATCGCATCGATACCAAAGCCCTCACTACTGGTGGTTGCCAGCCCTTCAGCTTGGTCACCCACCTTGCGGAGCTCAACGCCCGGCACCTCTACGATGTTGCGCGGCGGTGCGATGTTGGGGCGGCGCGGCACGAAGCCCTGATGCGGCAGGCCAGCCAATTCATTGACATAAGGCATGCGCGCATAGTTTGCAAAGGAGGCCTGCTTGCCGTTGCGGCTGACCACGGTACCGCCCTGGTAGATGCCAACGACGCCCGGACGCCCCGGCATGAACACCCCGGAGCCGCTGTCGCCGTTTGCCTTGGGCAGGTTCGTGGCGTAGTGCATGCCGTCGAAATCCTTCGGGCCGTCGATTGCCTGCGCGCAATCATTACCGCTGAGACGACCGGTTACACAGACCTGCTCGCCAGCACGCGGAACCGGATTGATGCCGTCGCCACTGAGCGGGTTACCTTCGCTGTGGGTGCCGGCCGCAAACTGCACATAGGCCAGGTCATGTTCTGCTGCACCGGAAGGTTTAAACCACCGCAGGGTACCCAGGTGCTGGCCATACTCGTTGTAGACCTGCTGCCCCGAAAGACCACAGTGCGCGGAGGTCCAAGCACGCGAACCTTCCACGTATCCAACAGTGCAAGCAGTGCCTTCGGCAGTAAGAATTACTTGCCCTTGCTTCACACCAACCCCCGGATTGGCATGGGCCACGGCCTGGCCGCCCAGCAGGGCAAGCGTTGCGCCGGCAACGGCAGCAAAACCCTTTATTAGTCGCATAGATCCCTTCCTCCCTTGCGTCACTTCCTTAACATAGCGTGCCGAGAGCGTTTTTCATACCTCACCCACACCCCGCGCGTCACTAAAGAAAAAGTTTTGAAAAACTTTGGCCGCCTTATTGAAATCGAAATGAAAACATTGTTTAATGGAAACAGATTGAAAACGCGGAGCAACCGCACGACCCACAAGGAGTAGAAACCATGGCACACACCATCCACGAAGACCACGCACACACCCACGGCGAGGGCTGCGGCCACGTCGCATTCCCACACGGCGACCACACCGACTACCTCCACGATGGCCACATCCACCGTGAGCACGAAGGCCACTGGGACGAGTGCGAGAGCACTGAACATCACGAGCATGCGGACCACGACCACCAGCACGGTGAGGGCTGCGGCCACGTTGCGGTTCCCCACGGCGACCATGTTGACTACCTGCACGATGGCCACCGCCACGCCGCCCACGAAGGCCACTGGGATGACCACTAATCGGTAGCGAACTATAACCGTTACCTCAACCGTCACCTCTTTCTTAGAGGTGACGGTTTTAATCTTTTCGAACATACGCCACACGATCCGCGTTAGGCTTAGGGCATGTTTGCTTCACGACGCCTTCCGCTAACGCTCGCCACCATCGCACTCGCCGGCGGGTTTACTGCGGCTTGCAGCCCCGCCCCGAGCGATCACCCCACCCCGGCTGAGCCAAGCTTCAACAACAGCTTTGAAGAGTTAAAGGCCCTTCAGCAAACCAACGGCGCTTCCGTCCCCGATGCCCCGCAGCCCACGCTGGACCCCAACGCACCACAAACAGTGGCGCAGCAGGCAACCCCGCAAGGTGGTGGCCAGGAAGACGCCAACAACCACGTCACCGACCAAGACGCACGCCAGAATCTCATCGACTCCCTCGGCGTACAGGCAGGAGACGCTCCAGGAACGAAGGTGACGGTTAACGGCACTCCATCCGAGCTGTGCATGATGGGCGACGGTTATCGCATCAACTTCCTCATGGCAGGCCCCAACACCAGCTGCGACTTTGCCAAGGAAACCACCAGCGCACTTATCAATGCCACCCCAAGCCCCGAAGACGACCTGCGCGGGTATATCCCCGGCTCCTTAAACGTTGCTAGCCCAGTAACCGGCAAGACTTACGAGATGAGCTGTACCGTGGCCGAAAACGCGCTGATCACTTGCAAGGGCGGCAACAACGCCACGGTTTTCATCGTCTAGGGCGTTAAGCCAAAGGCGCCAGCGATCGGTACGCGCGAGTTTTAAACCATAAGCAAAAATCTCGAAACACTAACCACCTGGAAAGTGTTTCGAGATTTTCTATTTGGCACTTTCACGAAACTCCCCCAACAGCCTGAGCCCCTGACCTGCGAATACCTCTGCACCACAGAATTTCGGGGCTTGCACCACGGCAAGAGAACTACCTCGGCGTCCTCCCCGGCGAGGATCGTAACTAATCCACGAGTCACTTCGCTCACAATCTAGAGTTCCAACTCCATCTGTCCATTAGGTTCACCGTCATCTGTATATACAGTTAACAGCTCATAGCTCGTCTTCTCTTCATCATCCGGTCCGACCTGAGTCTCTACGCGGATCCGCATGTCGTACGTCCTCGCAAGGTTCGCTGCGCCCGAGCTAACGAGAGCTGCAAACTCTTCGTCAAGCAGACGAATGGATATCGTTCCAAACTCTGCAGTCTCAATTCGCCATTTGCGCTTAAGAGGCTCAATGAGATTCGCCGTGGCAAAGCGAGCTGAGACGGTCACAACTTGAGCTGTTGGCTCTGGAAGCGTCTCCGCATAGTTGACCATTCTCCGTGCCTCTTCTTCGTTGATGTGCACTTCAATGCTGCGAGAGCCGGCGAGTTCTACTGTTTCAATCCCTGGCTCAAGAGTCGGCTTTACGATCGCTGCAACATTCTTGCGCCCCCGAGACTTTGCTAGGAGCGCATCAGTTAGCCTTTCAAGTTGCAGGTTCTCACGAAGATCTGGATAGGGAACTTCTGTCTGCTCCTGCAACGCGGCTTTGTTTGACAGTGCTTTCATGACCCAGCCGATGATCTCTTTGACAGTCACAACACCACCCGCAAGGGTGATTGCAGTGTTGGCTTTCGGCTCCGAGGCCCAGTTCAGAACCCCATCAAGAGCCTGACTTCCAATATCAAAGTAGACCGAATACGAGCCTTGCTCGACCCCAACGATCTCCAGCTCAGGTACTTCAGCGGACAGTGGATCGACGTTGCGGTAGATAGCCTTAACAAGTTCGTCCAACGCCAAGAAGACAGGACCGATCTCTGCGACCGACATCGGCTCGGACTGCAGACGTGCGCCATCGTACTTCAGCAGGAAAGACTCTTCAGACATGGAAATATATTAACGGGTACACGCTTGGAACGAGCTATACGCACAACTATTCATGATCAACCACTCCCTCACCGCCGCGAACCCCGTCACTTGCCACGCCGGCAATCTATCCTCCGCCCGCTCCGCCGCCACAGCATTCTGAATCAGCCAGTGTAGATAGTTCCGCCGAAGCTCCGAGTGCCACAACTCCAGTTCGCCGACAGCAAGCCCAGCTGGGTCATATGGGAACGTTAACAAGGTCTCGGGGTTTTGCACCCCATGCTCTTTGAGCACCTTGCGGCCTTCCATCGCTGAACGCTCATCGTTCATGGCCCACAGGAACAGATCCTCGATGATGCCGCCGCAAAAAGAAGCCAGCTCTCGATCCTCGACCTCAGCTGTCACCCGCGCTACGATTCGCTGGGCTTGCCCAGATTCATACAGTCCCGTCCAGCCGCCGCGCATGTCCCACTCGTTATGCAAAGCGCGATTCAGGTCAGTGATAAGTACCTTGGCTCCTGAGTGGTGAGCCTCCATTAAGTCAAGGTCCACGTGAGGAAGGTAAGGCCAGTATCGTCGAGCTGTGACAAGGTCGATCATCTCCACGATGTTGGGCGGGAACTCTGATTGTGGGATTGCAGCTTTGGTCTCGGCTCCAATGATCCAGTAGCCATCTGATGTGAATAGGGAGTCAGTCATTGCTCTCCTGCGTCGTAGGGACAGGAACGAGTATGCCGGATGGGCGCAGGATCAGCGAAGAAGTGCGGAATAAGGGTCGTGGCCCAAGCCCACGAAGGATTCACACACTGCATTTCAAGTACGCACATGACCGTAATTTAGCGTAAGCTGAAGTGAAGAATACTTTCAATCAGCGCCCTGGAAGGAGGATAAATTTTGAATGAAGAGACTCCCTACGCTTGGGATTCCGAAGTCCGCTACGACTTAGATCCCCATCTAATTAGCGACTATTTTCTTGCCCTTGACGATGAGCGCAAAGATCCTGACGTCACTCAAATGAAGCTACACAAGTTGATGTATTTCGCTCAGGCAAACTACCTGGCAGGTACAGGAAGACGACTTTTTGACTCGGATGTTCACGCTTTCGAACATGGGCCAATCATCGACAAAATCCGCGATGAATTCAAGAAATTCGGACGACAGATTATCGTGGCTGCTGATGACGCCGTTGCGTTCAATGCCAAGCTTGACTCCTCTAGCCTGCCAGACTCAGTAAGAGCGTTCTTAGACGCTATCTGGAATATGTTCGGAGATCTATCAGCTGCGCAGCTGCGCAACTTGTCGCATCAAGATGCTCCTTGGGCTGACAACTATGTCAAGGGCGGATATAAGAACGAGATCAGTGACCAAGAAATGCAGTACTGGTACAGGCAGCCGGGATCACAAGATCGACAGATATATCCCCCGAACGTCTATCTGTTCACGGAAGCTGATACCAAAACCTTTGACATAGAGTTTACAGACCAAGATATCGACGCAATTCTCGCAGATCTATGACAGTTCCTTGGACGCGTGTAGAGCCGATAAACAGCACGACTCAAATAGGTAACTTTAGTTCCGGCGAGCCGATAATCGATAATTGGTTTCATCAAAAGTCGGCGCAGGAACACGTAAACAATAGGGTCATCACCCACGTTTGTGTCGATAATGCAGGTCAAGTGGTCGGCTTTTTCTCCCACACCTCTGTGGTCTGCAGGTTCGATGAAGAGTCAAAATCTCTCCGCAAGACTTATTGCTCAACGGATGAGTTCGACGCGCCGGCAATTCTCTTGGCCAAAATGGGTCTAGCAACAGGACTTCAAGGTCAGAAACACGGGAAACGATTGTGTCTTCAAGCTCTGGACAAAATCAGTCAGGTAGCCGCTACAGCAGGAGTCCGATTGCTGGTTGTCGATGCTCTCAACAATGCGCTTGTGCCCTTTTATGAGTCTGTGAGATTTCGTTCTTTGGATGCTCAGCCCACTCGTTTGGTGATGAAAACATCTAACGCGGCCAAACTTTCGTCTAAAGCCAAAAATGATAGCGAAATTATATGAATCACTTTCGCGCCTGCCCCTATTTCTCCCGATTGCATATAGATTCGTCGTGCGAAGTCACAGACACGCTCCCTAAACCACCCGCAGCCCCTCGCCACGTCCGTCTCCATGAAACAGCCCCCGCACCGCCATCAGGTCCTCATCCCCTAAATCAGGGCGGTACTGCTCGTAGCGCTTCAACGACTTAATCCCCGCCGCGTGACAGATAAACGCATCGGGCACATATCGGTTCATCAAGTCCACGATCCATGTCGCTTTGAGTCGGCGAATATCAGGCCGCATTCCTGACTCAGCCTTGTTGCGTGCCGTCCTGCCTGTCACATCATCAGGCTCTCGGCTCGTCACATTGGGGCGCAGAACGTACTCATCTCGCCCCGCCTTGTCCAAGTCGAGAAGGTAGACCCAGCGAGCTGTGACGGGGATTGTGCGGTCGGACAGATGGATGAGCACTCCCCGCTCGTCAACCTCGACACTTGACCACTTCAGCCCACTCATCTGCCGGCTCGTCAACCCTGCGCCTAACCCCAGCCCCACGATCTTGCGTCGCTCGCAGCTAATGAACTCGTCCGTGTCCACACACCAGTCGAGAACGTCGGTGATCTCAGCTGGGGTGTACGGTGGCTGTGAGGTCGTACGGGCGTGCTTCTTGTAGATCGTCTGCCCCATCCAACTCGGGTTGAGCGCTTCTCCGAGCCTGCGCAGCGTAGTCTTGTATACGCCTCTTGAATGAACGGAGAGATCGTCTAGTTCATCGCGGATCATCATCTCGATCATCTCAGCGTCAAGCACGACCTCGATGTCTTGCTCATAGCCGTCCCTGTTGCACACCACATCGATCAGGCGCGTTAGGACAGGCATGTAGCGGTTGTAGGCAATCTCGGGGTGGAGG
>NZ_KV814044.1:0-4238 GCF_001813815.1 Corynebacterium sp. HMSC076D02 | reverse complement strand
GGAGGTCGTGGTATTGCTGCCCCAGGCTCACCGTGAAGTCGCGAATCGTTTCCCAGCGCTCATAAGGTATGGTGGACGGTCGGTAGGTTTCGAGGGCCATGTTCACCGGCCCTTTCTCTCGATAGATTCGAGGTCGTAGGGATGACTTACCGGTCTACCGGGTCCAGGATCCCTTAGTCAACTCGACAGGCTTATCTGTGGTCTCACGTACCGGCCACACGCTCGTCTCAACAAATTGCTCAATCGCCATGATCGTATCGACTCTGGGGATCGACTCACCGCGAACGAAGCGAGTAATCATTGTGTGCGAGACTTGCGAGCGCTCCGCCACATAGCGAACAGAGCCGTGTTTACCAGCCTCCATCTGTACGTTCTTCGCCAACAGGAGCAAGCGACGATGAACCTCGTTGCGTATATCTACAGGATCTGTATTAGGCCAGTCGGGATACATGTCCACGAGACGCTTCTGTGCGGGCATACGACCTCTTTTGTTAGGCAACGGCAGCTGTGACTGATCGTAGGTGCGTAGAAGCACCAGGGCAACCGGTTCACCGGATTGATTTACATCTATGTCTACTCTGGCGCTGTTAAGCTAATTCAAGTCCTATATCTCAAGGAGTATCTGTGTCCTCTGATTCCATGACCCTACGCCGGTCTCAAGCCGAGAAGTTCGCCGAAAGGTGGGAAGAGCGCGGGCAGGAAAAGTCCGATTCGCAGTCATTCTGGACTGACCTACTTCGCAGCGTGTTCCACCACGACAATCCTGAGACCACAGCTCTTTTTGAACAAGGCACTGAGTACGGCGGCTGGATTGACGCAGTGATCCCCTCTGCGCGAACGTTTGTGGAAATGAAGAGCCGAGGGAAGTCTCTCGACGCAAAGCAGAACCACCGAGGCTCAGAGGTCACCCCGTTTGAGCAGGCTTACACATATGTCTCTGAGGTTCCAGGGCACAAGCGTCCCCGTTACATCATCACGTCCAACTTTGAAGTCATGCGTGTCTATGATCTGGACGAACCACGCGCGGCTGAGAATTACCAGGAGTTCAGGGTTGATGACCTAGCCGATAATCTCTCGGCCCTCATGTTCCTGGACGCTAACACCGCCGAGCTCACACGTTATGAGACTCAAGTCTCATGGACGGCAGGCGAGACGATTGGCAAGCTGCACTCTCTACTCCGCAAGCAATACTCAAACCCTAACTCCCCTGAGTCCCAGCATGAGCTCAATGTCTTGCTAGTGCGTCTGGTGTTCTGTTTGTTTGCAGAAGATGCCCTGGTGTTCCACAAGAATTCCTTCTACTCATTCCTCAAAGACAAGTCACCCGCTGATGCTCGCTTTGGCCTCATGCGTCTATTCAAAACGTTGGACACCCCCGTTGAAGAACGCGATGAGTACGACACTGAGCTTTCTGGTTTCCCGTATGTCAACGGCGGTTTGTTCCGCGACGAGGTCACTATCCCGCAGCTGACGGAAGAGATCCTCGAAGTTCTCATCGTTGAGTCCTCCGGCCAAACAGACTGGTCGAAAATTAGCCCCACCATCTTCGGCGGTGTCTTCGAGTCAACTTTGAACCCGGATACACGCAAGTCCGGTGGCATGCACTACACAAGCCCCGAGAACATCCATCGCGTGATTGACCCGCTCTTCTTCGATGATTTAGAGCAGGAGCTTGAGGACATTGTGAACATGCAGGGGCAGTACGCCGGCAAAGGAGCACGCGCCCAGAAAAATGCATTTGAGCGCTTCCAAGACAAGCTCGCGTCTCTGACGTTTTTCGATCCCGCCTGCGGTTCGGGCAACTTCCTTACCGAGACCTACCTGTGCCTTCGCCGCCTTGAAAACATTGTGTTGACGCATCTCTATCACAACCAATATGTCATGGGCTTCGAGGACGTTGACGCGTCTCCGGTTAAGGTCAGCCTCCGACAGTTCCACGGAATCGAGATCAACGATTTCGCTGTGTCGGTTGCACAGACGGCATTGTGGATTGCCGAGCTGCAGACCAATCAAGAGACCTCGATCATCGTCAAGCGAAACATTGATGATCTCCCGCTTAGAGACTCCGCTGACATTCATCTAGGCAGTGCTCTTGAGATTCCGTGGGAGTCTGTCATCCCTGCAGAAGATTGCAGCTATATCATCGGCAATCCGCCGTTCATTATTGGAGACTCACTCACCGGTGCACAAAAGAAAGAGCGCACTCGGATTTTCGGGAAAATGGTAGCAAACTCGATTACGTGGCGTGTTGGTTCCTACTAGCCGCTCAATACACCAAGGGGACTAAGTGTGAAGTCGCTTTCGTGTCTACGAGTTCCATCTGCCAAGGTCAACAAGCACCTGCATTGTGGCAACCAATGTACAACTCAGGCATCAAAATCAACTTCGCTCACCGAGCGTTTACCTGGGCAAATGAAACACGAAATGTCGCATCGGTACACGTAGTTATCATCGGTTTCGCGCACAAGCAACGCACCGAGCGAGTCTTGTACATTCACGACCGAAACGACAAAGAGACCGAAATCAAGACCGTATCGAATATCAATCCTTATCTGCTTGACGCGCCCGATGTATTCATTCAGGCCACAAGAAAGTCGCCCAAGGATATGCCACGCATGTCGAAAGGCTTCCAACCTACGGACAATGGAAACCTCCTAATTGATGCTGAGACTTATGACGCGGAGCTAGCTCGTGACCCCGGCCTCGAACCTTTCATCCGTAGGTTTACGCAGGCCAAGCAATTCATTAATGGCACCCGCGCGTACATCATCTGGGTTCATAAAGATGATCTGCCAGATGTCGCAGCGCATCGCTTCCTGCGTGAGCGCATTGAAAAGAATGAAGAATGGCGCAGCGAACAAAGTGAGTCGGGAGATGCATTTAAACTCAAGGACTCACCGCACCGTCCGCGTGAAGCAAGTGCATTTGTGGATAGCTCTGACTACATTCTCATCCCACGTCATACGTCACATTTAAGGAAATACATTCCGATCGATCTAATTAAGAACTCCAGCATGATCCCCGGAGACGCGGTAAGCTTCATCCCCTCTGACGATCGATATGTTTTGGGGCTGCTTATATCGCGGATGTGCACCTTATGGTTGGACATTGCGGGCGGGCGTATTCGTCAGGATTACAGGTTTGGTTCAGACACGGTCTATAACACGATGCCGCTGCCTAACGCAGACAAGACGACCCGAGACGAAATCGCATCTCTAGCGCAGCGAGTTCTTTATGAGCGAGCCAAGTTGGCTCAGCGTGGAAAGACGCTCGAAGCTATGTACAAGCCGGGTGACTCACGCTACTATCCCGATCTCTTCGAGGCACACACCGCGCTAGATACGGCAGTTGCCACGGCATACGGAACGTCCAATGACCTCGATGATTCTGAGTTGCAGTTGTTCCTGTTCAACAAGTATCTCGAAGCTCACCCGATCAAAGTCACTGGTCGGAAGAAGAAGTAGCTCTTAATGCCCGCCACCCCCATCCCCGACTTCATAGCCCAGCTGCTCTCCCACCCCGACCTGTCCCCCGATTCGCAGGACAGTCTGTTCCTGACAGATCTCGTGACGTGGGCCGTGGAGAAGCAGGGTTACGAACTCGCCGTTGAGTACGTACTCGACTGGGACATCATCAACGCTTATGCTGAGTCCCTTGTCCCCACCTACGCGTCGGGAACAGCGCAACGACGGCGCGCACGACTGCGAGCCGTCGCCCGTATCGTCAACCCAAGTTTCAGCGAGCCAACCGCTCGAACCCCAGTAAAGCCGACCTCCGTTCCACAGCCCTATACTCCAGCTGAGATTGAGCAAATCGAGGTCTGGATGAACTACGCCGCGAACGCCGCAACGAACGTACTCAACAAGCAGCTGATGGTCTCGCTGTGTCTCGGTGCGGGTCTCAGGGCCAAAGAAGCGTCCTACTTGACATGGACACAGGTCTACGTCGACGAGACAGGTGTGATGCTGCTCGATGTGACAGGTCGCGACGTGCCGGTGCGCCAACGCTACGCCGAGCCATTGGTCCATGGTAAGGACCAGTACCGCCCCGAGCAATATGTCCTAGCTCCCGACAGCGCCAAGGCAGACCGAAGCAACATCGCGTCCAATTTCTCATCGATGTACCACTCGAAAGGTCTAGCCCCGAAGCCCGCCCGCCTGCGCGTCACGTGGATTCAGCACTTCATGAATGCTGGGGTAAACGACGGACCTGACCCCTTTTTGGTGGACACCTGATAT
>NZ_KV814043.1:472993-484388 GCF_001813815.1 Corynebacterium sp. HMSC076D02 | reverse complement strand
TATCAGGTGTCTACCAAACAGGGGTCAGGTCCAACATGGGATGCAGAGCCACAATGAGGGAAATAGTCCAGGTAAAGCTATGAAACACCCCATAGCGAATCCTGCCCCGGCCAGGACTTTCCCAGCGTTCTGTGAGTGAAGGCGAGCTGAAAGCCGTGCGCCAAAGATGCGGCCCACGATAAATGCTTGGGCAATGATGGCATATAACGTACCGCTGACGTGGAGGGTCTGTGTCGCATAGAAGACAAGCGAAACGTTGAAAACCGAGGTGCAGATAATTGCTCCCCAAATGCTGGTTAACGCGGACCGAGCGCTTCTATTCTTCAGCAAAAGGGAAGGTGCTTCGAGGACCTTCTGGAGAAAACTCGGTGAAGAATCTTTGGTTTCTGAATGAAGCAGTGTTTTCGGGGGCGAGGATTTATAAAGGAAATAAAAAGCAAGTAGCGAGACTCCAACGGCGCAAGCTTCAACGAAGAGCGCTGTCTGCAGGTTTCTTTGGTCCAGTAGTAATCCACCTAGAGGTGGTCCAAGGAATCCACTGCCAAGTCGGGCTGTGTCCAAGAGGGAGAAGGCTTTCGCCTGCTGTCCTTCGCCGACCTGAGAGTCAGCGATGGTGAAAATGGATGGAATTGACAGTCCGCTTAAGCATGCGGTGACGAGATTTCCGACAATGAGGATCAATGGCTCTGGATAGGCTGCCATTGATAACAGGCCCAGAAGATCTAAGAAGAGTGCAGCAAGCGCAATGTGATAGCTGTTGAATTTGTTGAAGAGTGGGGCCAGAAAGGGGACTGCAAAAACTTGAGCGCAAGTACCCGAGATGAAGATGCTTGCCACCAACAGTTCGCCTTTGTTGAGTTCGGCGAAGTGGAGTGAAATCGAGAGGCTGGTCATTGACCCGCACACTGACAATAAAAAATATGTGGCGGTCAAGGTGTAGATAGATGAAAGTCCTTCGTCACCACTGTTTCTAGGGGGATGCATTTAGGCTGCAACTGTTTCGTTGCCCTGGCCGCTGAACGGACCTGAACCTCCTACTGTGACTACTTCGGAAAGCGTTTCGGAGGTAAGCATTATTTCTCCCATATGTGATGACGATTACATACAACAAGGTAATGATGTGAGTCTCTCATTTCAAGGGCGTAGCGGAGGCAGCTCTTGCACTGTGTACAGGAAAAAGTAGTGCTAGCGCTAGTGACCTTCGCTCTCGTGCGAAACACAATACAGAGCATGAAAAAGCTTGTGGTTGGCATGATTGCCGTGGTGGCCGTGATTGTGGTGGCGTTTGTAGGGTTTGTGGGATTCATGCAGTGGGTGGACGCAGACAGCGTGACCGGTGATGACGGCGTGGCTGCCGGATATAGCGCTGAGACAGGTGGCCCGCTGGAAGCGTCGTTTGCGGGCGAGGGCCGCACGAGGTCGACGTGCGGCGTGATGGCGACGTGACCATCGCGGCACCGACAGGCGCGGGACCGTTTCCGGCGGCGGTCATGGCTAATGGCACGAACACGCCGCTGAGCAGCTACCTGCCCGTGGCGGAGCACCTGGCTAGTTGGGGCTTCGTGGTTGTCGGCGATGAGACTCCCCACACAGGTACAGGAGAGAATGTCGTGCACTTGATTGAGCGCTTGCCGGAACTGGATTCTCGTGCGGACCGATCACGAGTCGGCATTTTTGGCCACTCACAGGGTGGTGCGGGTGCCATCAACGCTGCGGCCCACACGGAGGTAGCAGCTGTGTATGCGGCGAGCCCGGCCTCCCACAAAGTGGCACAGTCCAATGACTGGGACTACAACACGGCTGACGTAGAGGAACCGCTATTCCTGATGACGAGCGATGGCCGTTCGGACCGCTGGCTTGTTAGTCCGTGGTCAGACTTGCAGGAGAACTTTGAATCAGCTGGTGGTCCGGCAATCATTGCCCGCCGCCTGGGCGCGGACCACAAGGACGTTCTAGAGTTCGGGGACAGTTACGCCACCGCGTGGTTCCGCTACATTCTTGCTGATGATCCTGATGCGAGAGATGTGTTCGTTGGCACCTCACCAGCGGGCGCCGGTGAGCTAGCGAGCAACGCGCTTTGGGACCGAGTGGTCACCCGCGGCTGGTAGCTCGCCGGGCCTTTCGACATTCCGCGCGGTGCACCTAACGCGCTAAAAGCCATCTGCGCTCACACACCCCCTTCGGAGGAAGTGTGGTTCACAAAAATTGGTAGCCCTGATAAATTTCAAGTGAATTGTCAACCGGGCTGCGCCACGTCAGCCCGTACAAGCGGGACCGAATGAACCATGCAGACAAAGGAGAAAGGCCACGTCGAGGGCCTCTATATTGATGAAAACTTCGAGCTGCGCGCTGGGGCCGTCACGTTCGGGGAGAGTATTGAGGGCATAGTGCTTGGCGACGTCCCCCAAGCCGAGGCTGCCTGGCGCGCCGGGGACTCGGATGCGTTGCTGTGGGTGCCCGGCTTCGTGGACCTACACAACCACGGCGGCAACGGCGGGGGATTCCCCAACGGCGACTACGAGCAGTGCCTAGCCGCCGCCCGCTTCCACCGCGCGCACGGCACAACGACACTGCTGGCCAGCTTGGTCTCCGGCACGCAAGAAGAACTCTGCGCCCGGGCGGAGCTTTTAGCCCAGCTGGCTGAAGAAGGCGAGATCGCCGGAATCCACATGGAGGGCCCCTTCATCGCTGCGGCCAAATGCGGCGCACAGGACCCATCGCGCATCGTGCCCGGTGACCCGGACTTCTTCCGCGCGGTCATCGCCGCGGCCCGCGGCCACCTGCGTTCGATTACCTTCGCGCCGGAAACGGAGAACGTCGACAAGCTGCTCGACGTCTGCGCGGAGCATGGCATCATCGCCAGCCTGGGCCACACCGAGGCCGATTATGACACCACGCTGAGCGTTATCGCCAAGGCTAAGGAGCTCGGCCTGACCGTGACTGGAACGCACCTCTTTAATGGCATGCTTTCTATTCACCACCGCGCGCCGGGCCCGGTAGCGGCTTTGCTCACCGCAGCGAAGGCGGGGGATGTGTCCGTCGAGCTCATCGCAGATGGTGTGCATCTTGTTGACGGCGCCGTGGACATGGCTCACAGTCACCGCGCCTTCGCCATCACTGATGCCATGGCGGCGGCCGGCATGGCCGACGGTGACTATGAGCTGGGTTCGCTGCCTGTCACCGTGAGCGGGGGAGTCGCGCGCGTGCCCAGCGGTGCTATCGCGGGCGGCACCTCTACATTGTCCCAGCAATTCGCCAGCTTCGCCGAGCGCCATGGTCTGGGCGAGGCGGTGCGTTTTACCTCCACCACGGCAGCCGACGTGTTGGGGGAGACGAATCTAGGCCGCATCGCGGTTGGCGCGCGCGCCAACCTGGTTGGCCTTAACTCTCACTACCAACCGGTGCGCGTCATCGTCGACGGCGCGGACATCCCACTCTCTTAAACACACAGGAAGGCATCTCATGGAAATCCTCATCCGCTCCACGCCGGCCGAAGTGGCCGTGGAGGCCGCTGACATCTTCGCGCACTACGCCAACGCCGGCGCCACCTTGGGCCTGGCCACAGGATCGACCCCGGTAGCGATGTACAAGGAGCTCATTACGCGCCATGAGCGCGGCGAGGTGAGCTTTGCCCGCAGCCGCGCATTCCTGCTTGATGAATACATCGGGCTGGAGCGTACCCACGAGCAGTCCTACTATTCCACCATCCGCCGCGAATTCACCAGCCACGTGGATTTCGATGATGACCTGGTAAAAAGCCCCGCTGGTGACTCCGATGACCCCGCCACCGCCGCGGCCACCTATGACAAGGCCATCCGTGATGCCGGCGGCGTGGACATCCAGCTGCTGGGCATCGGGGCCAACGGGCACGTCGGCTTCAACGAGCCGTCGAGCTCCCTGCAATCACGCACCCGCATCAAGACGCTGCACCCGCAAACCGTGCAGGACAATGCCCGCTTCTTTGACAACGAAGACGAGGTCCCGCGCCACGTGCTGACCCAAGGATTGGGCACCATCAGTGAGGCCCGCCACCTGCTCTTGTTGGCCACTGGCAGCAACAAGGCCAGCGCGGTCCACGCCATGGTGGAAGGCCCGCTCTCCGCGCACTGCCCCGCGTCGATCCTGCAGTGGCACCAGCGCGCCACGGTGATCCTCGATGAAGCCGCCGCCTCCCAGCTGGAGGACCGCGAGTACTACGTTTTCGCGGACAAGCACCGTCCGCACCGCCCACTCTTTTCCTAAAAACTCCATCTAATTCCTTACTAGTGTGAAAGGACTCCTCGCATGAAAATCGATGTCATGGGGCCGCTGCAGCGGCTCGGAAAAGCCCTCATGGGCGCTGTGGCGGTGCTGCCCGTCGCGGCGATCCTCAGTGGCGTTGGATACTGGATTTCCAGCGCGGCTGGCCCGGATAACCTCGCCGCCCAGCTGCTGATCAGCTCCGGCGATGCGGTCCTGGCCAACCTGGGCTGGATCTTCGCCATCGCCATTGCCTTCGGCCTGGCCAAGGATTCCAACGGTGCCGCGGCACTCTCTGGCTTCCTGGCCTTCGCCACGTTTATGAAACTGCTCGGCCCCGAGGCCGTGGCCGGCTACCGCGGCATCGAAGACCCCACCGCGCTGACCGGCGATGAGGCTCTGGAATGGGCCTCGGAAGGCTGGAACGCCGTGGGCGGTGGTAACGTCCTCTTCGGCATCCTCGCCGGCGTCATGGCGGCCTGGGTATATAACCGCTTCCACGGCACCAAGCTGCCGGACTTCCTGGCCTTCTTCTCAGGTCGGCGCCTCGTGCCGATTCTTACCGCCGTCATCGCCATAGTGATTTCCGGCATCCTCTACTTCGTGTGGCCGTTCATCTACAACGCGCTCTTTAACTTCGGTACCTCCATCCAGGGCCTGGGCGCGGCGGGCGCCGGCATCTACGGTGTGGCCAACCGTCTGCTCATCCCGACCGGCCTGCACCACGCGCTGAACTCCGTCTTCTGGTTCGATGTCATCGGCATCAATGACATCGGCAACTTCCAGGCCGGCCAGAAGACCATCGAGGCAGCCGCGGCCGCCACCTCCGCCGCCGATTGCCCGGGCATCTGGGCCAACGGCCAGTGCACGGTCGAGGGCGTCGTCGGCCGCTACCAGGCGGGCTTCTTCCCGGTCATGATGTTCGGCCTGCCGGGCGCGGCACTTGCCATGTACCTGCGAGCGGATAAGAGCAAGCGCAAGGTCGTTGGTTCCCTGATGGCCGCAGGTGCTTTGGCCTCCTTCTTCACCGGCGTGACCGAGCCGCTAGAGTTCTCCTTCATGTTCGTCGCCCCGCTGCTCTACGTGGTGCACGCGTTGCTTATGGGCCTGTCCGTCTTCATCGCTTCCACTATGGAGTGGACCGCCGGCTTCGGTTTCTCGGCCGGTTTCGTGGACATGTTGCTCTCCTCGCAGAACCCGCTGGCCAACAAGTGGTACATGCTGCTGGTCATGGGTGTGGGCTTCTTCGCCCTGTACTTCGTCATCTTCTACTTCCTTATCGGCTGGCTCAACCTCAAGACCCCGGGCCGCGGTGAGGACGATGCGGTAGCAGACCCCATGGAGGATTCCGCTACCGGCGATGACAAGACTGCTCGTGATGCCGCGCGCATCATCGAGGGCCTCGGCGGCAAGGACAACATTGACTCACTGGACTACTGCACCACGCGCCTGCGCGTGGGCGTGAAGGAGCGCGGGCTTGTCGACGACTCCGTGATCAAACGCGCCGCCGTCTCCGGCGTCATCCACCCCTCGGAGAAGAGCGTCCAGGTCATCGTAGGCCCGGCCGTGCAATTCATGTATGACGAGGTCAGCCACCAGCTGCGCCACGGTTCTCCGGTCCTCGCCACGGCGGGTGCTGCGAGCGCCGCAGGCGCTGGAGCCAGCGCCGCTTCCGCTCAGAGCACCAGCGGTGATGCCGTTGACGTGGACGTGCGTGCCCCGTTCGCCGGTGACGTCGTCGCGCTCTCCCAGGTCCCGGATGCGTCCTTTGCACAGGGCATGGTGGGCGAAGGCTTCGCTGTGATGCCCGATGCCGTCGATGCCTTCGACGTCTGCGCCCCGGTCGACGGCACCATCACCATGGTCTTCAAGACGCGCCACGCCTTCGGCATGAAGACCGCGGATGGGCTGGACCTGCTCATTCACATCGGCATCGACACGGTGGAGCTCAAGGGCGAAGGTTTCACGGCCCTGGCCAAGAAGGGCGATACAGTCACCGCCGGCACACCGATCATCGCGGTGGAGGCGCAGAAGCTGCGCGAGCGCGGCGTCAACCTCATCACCCCGGTGGTGTGCCCGACGGCCAAGCAGGTCGCCGGAGTCGACATCGCTCGCGAGGGCCATGCCCTGCCAGGCGAAGTCGCAGCAACCGTCAAGCGCAGCAGCTAGCCGGCTGGATTAAATCCCAGACACAAAAACTGCCCGAGTTGCCAAAACAACGTTGTTCCCTGCGGTTAGGAGCGAAGGTTTTGGCAACTCGGGCAGTTTTGGCTCGGAGGGTTCTACGTCTTGAGAGGAATAGGCGTGGGTTAGTCGGTGCCGTGCAGCAGGCGCGGCACCACCTTGCCCGTGGCATTGCGCGGGAGTTTGTCCAGGAAGTGGACATCGCGCGGCACGGAGTGGTCCGCCAGGTTCTCGCGGACCCAGGCACGGATGGCGTCGGCAGTCACGGCGTTGCCTAGGGCGTCCCGCGTGGTCACCGCCCACACGGCGATGCGCTGGAAGGTGGTTTCATCCTCCACGCCACCGGCATGCACCTCCGCGATGCCCGGCATGGCCTCGAGCACCTCCGTCACCGACTGCGGGTGCACGTTCTCGCCGCCGACGATGATCATGTCATCGGCGCGGCCCACCACATGCAGGTAGCCCTCGGGGTCGATATAGCCCAAGTCCCCGATGGAAATGAGGCCATCGACCTTGTGGAGTGGGATCTTCGGATTGGTATAACCAATGAGCGCGGTGGAATTGGTCAGGTAGATCTCGCCGACCTCGCCGCGCGGAACCTCATTGCCCTCCTCATCGAGGATGCGCAGCTTAGTGCCGGAGGCAATCTTGCCGCCGATGGTCGGGTCTTTAGCCACCTCTTCCATGCTGGCCGTCGACGCCAGCGCCAGCTCCGTGGAGCCATAGACGTTGCAGAGAATCGGGCCGAAGCGCTCGTGGGTTTCCTTCACGATCTCCGGGGTCAGCGCATGCCCGGCGGAGGCAATGAACTTCAGCGAAGAGGTGTCATACGCCGAATCCGGGTCAACCTCAACCATCTGGCGGAAGAAGACGGGGGAGGAAAGCAGACCATCGAGCTGGTAGCGCTGGATGTCATCGAGCGCGGCCGCCGGGTCGAAGACGCGACGGGTCACGATGGTATTGCGCAGTCCCAGCGCGATATTGAGGCAGGCCCAGCCCCACGTGTGGAAGATGGATGCGGTCATCTGCACCTTCTGGTTGGCACGCCAGGGGATGTTTTCCACGATGGATGCCAGCACGACCGGCAGCGTCGGCTCCGGGCGCATGATGCCCTTGGGGATGCCGGTGGTGCCAGAAGACATCAGCACGATGTGCCCGTGCTTCGGATACTTTGGCAAGCGGATGTCGCGCACTGCTTCGGCGTGCTTGACGATGCCGTCTAGCGTCGGCAGCCCGAAATGTTCCGCGCCCGAGTCGTGCCCGATAATAACGGCGATCCTCTCGTGATAGGCGGGATCGAGGCGGTCGATGAATTCGTCGTCGATGACGAGCACGTTGATGTTGTTTTCCTCGATGCAGCCTGCGAGCTGCTCTGGGGAAGAACCGACGTTGAGCAGGAAGATATGCGCGCCCGCGTATCCCTTGGCACCTAATGGGGTGATGATGCCGCGGCCGTTGCGGGCCATCACGCCGAGGCGGATTTCTGGCAGATCGAGGCTGCGTAGGTGCTTGGCCAGGGTCTGTGCGTTGTCGCGCAGTTGGCGGTAGGTAAGGGTGCCGTCGTCGTCGATTAGCGCGAGGCGCTCTGGGCAGGTGATATAGCCCTGCTCGAGCTCGCGGGCAGTGGTAAAGCGGTAGCGGCTTAAGATGGGGCCGGCCTTGAGTAGCGGGGTAATGCCATCACGGTGGGTGATGATGCCGGACTTAAAAAGCTGCGGGATAAAGCGGCTCAGGGCAGCGGTGTGGAAGGTTAAATCAGAGAAATTAAAAGGCATGTTGAGTAAAAGTCCTACGTCAATAAGAGAAAGCTAGCGCGACAGTTAGGCTACCGGCTTGTTAATCGTGTGGGCTGCACAGGCTGTTGCACGGCTCGGAAGATTGTTACTAATGTTACAGAAGTTGCCCCTGTGGACTATAGTATATTTTTGTCATAGAACATATATTGATTCTGAACGGACCGTCCAGGTTGGGCTAAAATGATGGGCAGCAAAATTTGAGAGGAAATCCATGAACCTGAAAAAGAAGGTAATGGCAGCTTTTGCTGCGACCTGCATCGCGGTAGGCCTGGGCACGGCACCTCAAGCGGTGGCAGCCGATGTAAATCTGGTGGCTTTTGGTGATTCCGTGTTGGCCGACCCAGACGCGGGTGCTTATCTCACCGCGCGCCTGAGCTCCCAGAGTGCTGGCGGCGTGAATTGTCCGCAGTCTAATAACTATGCCCGCCGCACTGGCGCGAAGCTGGGCCTGCCGGTCGCGGACTTTTCTTGCTCCGGCGCTGTTTCCTTCTCGCGCGGCCCGCAGATGTTCGCCCAGGTTGATCGCGCGATCCAGACCGGCGCGTTGAGCCCAAATACCCGCCGCGTTCTCTACACCACGGGCTTTAATGACACGTATAACAACCCAGGCATGAGCGAGGGCGAGCTGCGCCGCCGCTTCGTGGATGCGAACGCTCCGCTCATCGGCCGCATCCGTGCTGCGGCGCCAAATGCACGCATTCAGATCGTCGGGTATCCCACCATCGGCTCTGCTGGTAGCTACTGCCTGCTGCACGTGGGTCCGGCACCGCTCGATCACACTTTCTTGCCGAATGTGCAGGCTTGGGAAAATGCTTCCCAATGGATGCAGGTGGACTTGGCCGCTCGTACCGGGACCGAGTTCCTCGACCTGAAGCCGAGCACCCGCGATAACGGCATGTGTGCCACCGCAGATCGCCGCATGTGGGCTGGCCTGGTTGACTTCACTGCTGGCGACGGCAACCTGCCGCTTCACGTAAATGCGCGCGGCCACGAGCATGCGGCAAACGTTATTGCTGGCTCTTAATTTCTAATTTTCGGCGTGCGCTGGGGCGACCCGCGCACGCTTTCGCATATCTGCTGAAATGAATTTTCATTAGTTCGGCCTTGCTGGAAATCCGTGTACGCTGGGGCCGCATGAGCAACAACACTGTTAAAGCCGTAATTGCCCGCTCCAAGGGAGCACCGGTCGAGACCGTCAACATCGTGATCCCTGAGCCAGGCGCAAACGACGTCATCGTCAAGGTGCAGGCCTGCGGAGTCTGCCACACGGACCTGGCTTATCGCGACGGCGATATCGAGGACGCCTTCCCATTTCTGCTTGGCCATGAAGCCGCGGGCGTCGTCGAGCGCGTAGGCTCCGCCGTTACCCACGTTGCCGAGGGCGACTTCGTCATTCTTAACTGGCGCGCAGTCTGTGGCGAGTGCCGCGCCTGCAAGAAGGGCGAGCCAAAGTACTGCTTTAATACCCACAACGCCTCCACCAAGATGTACCTGGCCGAAGATGATAAGGACGCAGGCGCCGAGTTGACCCCGGCCCTGGGCATCGGCTCCTTCGCGGAGAAGACCCTCGTCCACGAGGGTCAGTGCACCAAGGTGGATCCGGAGGAGGATCCAGCGGCGGCGGGACTTTTGGGCTGTGGCATCATGGCTGGTTTGGGTGCGGCCGTCAACACTGCGGAAATCCAGCTCGGCGAGTCCGTGTCCGTCTTTGGTTGCGGCGGCGTCGGCACCGCAGCCATCGCCGGCGCGAAGCTGGCGGGCGCGGCCAAGATCATCGCCGTCGACATCGACGAGGCAAAGCTCGAGACCGCGCGTGAATTCGGCGCCACCGATGTCGTCAACTCCAAGGACATGAGTGAGGATGAGGTCATCGAGGCCGTACGCCAGCTAACCGGCGGCTTCGGCACCGACGTTTCCATCGACGCCGTGGGCATCCAGCCGACTTGGCGCCAGGCCTTCTACTCCCGCGACCATGCCGGCCGCATGGTGATGGTGGGCGTGCCTAACCTCACCGACCACGTCGATATCCCAGCAATCGACCTCTACGGCCGCGGCGGTTCCATCAAGCCGGCGTGGTACGGCGACTGTTTGCCAGAGCGCGACTTCCCTGCATATGTGGCATTGCACCGCAACGGCCAGTTCCCGCTGGATAAGTTCGTATCCGAGCGCAACTCCTTGGATGAGGTCGAAGATTCCTTCGCCACCATGAAGTCCGGCAAGGTGCTGCGCTCCGTCGTTGAATTCGCATAGATTAGGAGAACTAAAGCCAATGCAGATCGACAAGGCCGTAACCAAAGGCAAGTTCCGCCTAGACGGCGGAGAGTGGGACGTGGACAATAACGTCTACGTCGTAGGCGATGCTTCGGGTGTGTACGTCGTGGACCCTTCCCACGACTTGGATGCGGTGGCCGAGCTCGTGGGTGATCGCCCGGTCAGGGGCATCCTGCTCACCCACGCGCACAACGATCACTGCGACTTGGCGCCGGCGGCCGCCGAGCGCTTTGGCGCCGAGGTCTACCTCCACCCAGATGACCAGATGCTGTGGGAAGAATCCAACGGCGGCGCCGCGTTCCACCCGCTGGAGGATAACCAGCAGTTCCAGGTCAGCGGCGAAGACATTACCGTCTTCCATACGCCGGGCCACTCGCCGGGCTGCGTGGTGCTTCACCTGCCGAGCGAGGGCGTGCTGCTTTCCGGCGATACGCTCTTCAACGGCGGCCCTGGTGCCACCGGCCGCAAGTACTCCGACTTTGACGTCATCATCGAATCCCTGCGCAACGTGGTCTTCGACCTGCCCGCCGAGACCCGCGTGCTGCCGGGCCACGGTGATGAGACCACCGTGGGCGCAGAGGCCGCGCGCATCGACGAATACGTCGCCCGCGGTTACTAAACCCGGCTGATTATTAAAACCGCCTGATTAATCCTCGCGCGCCGAGGCCAGCAGGTAGGAGCCGTAGCCGGACTTCATCAGCGGCTCTGCCAGCGCGGCCAAGGCCGGGCGGGAGATGAAACCTTCCCGGTAGGCCGCCACCTCCGGCGAGCCGATGACGGTGCCGGTGCGCTTTTGCATCACCTCGACGTAGGCGGAGGCCTCGCTCATCGAGTCCACCGTTCCGGTATCGAGCCACACGTCGCCGCGCTGCATGCGCTGCACCCGTAGCTTGCCGCGGCGCAGG
>NZ_KV814043.1:443767-472893 GCF_001813815.1 Corynebacterium sp. HMSC076D02 | reverse complement strand
CTTGCCGCGGCGCAGGTACTCCTCGTTGACGGCGGTGATTTCCAGCTCGCCGCGGGCGCTCGGGCGGATGCCCTTGGCAATGTCGATTACTGAGTTATCGTAGAAATACAAACCAACCACGGCATGATTGGACTTGGGTTGGGCTGGTTTTTCTTCGATGGACAGCGCGTTGCCTGCCGCGTCGAATTCCACCACGCCATAGCGCTGCGGATCGGAGACCTCGTAGGCGAAGATGATTCCGCCTTCTGGGTCGCGGCACTGGCCCAAGGCGGTGGCAAAGCCGTGGCCTTCGAAGATGTTATCTCCCAACACCAAGGCTACGGAGTCATCGCCGATGAAATCCTCCGCAATGAGGAAGGCCTGCGCCAGGCCCTCTGGACGTGGCTGCACCGCGTAGGAAAGCATGAGGCCTAGTTGGGAGCCGTCGCCAAGCAGGCGCTCAAAAGACGCCGAATCCTCGGGGGTGGTGATGATGAGGATCTCCCGAATCCCCGCCTGAATCAGGGTGCTGAGCGGGTAATAGACCATGGGCTTGTCATAGATTGGCATGAGCTGCTTCGAGATGCCCTTGGTGATGGGGTAGAGGCGTGTGCCTGAACCGCCCGCGAGGATGATGCCTTTCATGCTTGAAAGCCTAATCCAAAGGATAAAGCGCAAGGTAGAGCGCTAGCGCGGCGCGCCAATTCATCGGGCTAAAGCCGGTGGCCTCAATCTTGGAAAGATCCAGCGTAGATTCGCTGGGCCGGCGGGCAGGCTCGACGCCGTACTCCGCGGTGCTGACCGAGTGGACCTCGGCGGGGTCGTGCCCCATGCCGATGAACGTGGCCATGGCGAGTTCATCGCGGCCCACGGTATCGCCCGCGGAGGAGAGGTTGTAGATGCCATAAGGCGCCTGGGTTTCCAGTAGGTGCGCGATGCCCTTGGCCAGGTCCTCTGCAAAGGTGGGTCGGCCGCGCTGGTCATTGATGACCTTCGGCTCGATGCCCTTATTTGCCAGCTGAGCCATGGTTTTGATGAAGTTGTTGCCCTCGCCGAAGACCCACGAGGTGCGCACCACATAGTGCTTAGGCGCCACGCTTGCCGACGCCTCTCCCGCCGCCTTCGACGCCCCATACAGGCTCAGCGGGCTAGGGGGTTCTTCCTCGGTGTGTACTTCGGTTTCGCCGTCGAAGATGTAGTCGCTGGAGACGTGTACAAGCGTCAAGTTGTTATCGGCGGCGATGCGCGCCAGCTTGGCAGGTGCCAGCGCGTTGACTTCCCAGGCGCGGGCGCGGTCGCTTTCTGCGCCGTTGACGTCGTTGTAGGCGGCGCAGTTGATGATGGAGCTGTAGCGGCGCCAAGGACGCTGCGGCGGATTGGTGATGTCGAATTCCTCGCGCGTGCAGAACTCCGCGTTCGGTAGCACCTTGCGCAGCGCGCGGCCCAGCTGGCCGTTGGTGCCGGTGACCAGCACCTTGCGCGGCGCCATGGGCGTGACGTCCGCTAGCTGCGGGTGCGCGCGGTCTTTGTCGGAGATTTCGGTGGGATCGAGCGGCCAGTCCACCATGTCGAGGTTGACGAAGGTGTACTCCGCGTCAGGTGACCAATGATCGTTGACCAAGTAGGAATACGCGGTTTCCTCAAGTGCCTGGAAGCCGTTAGCCACGCCCCACGGGACGAAGACGGCGGTATCGGGGCTTACTTCATGGGTGACCAGCTCACCGTAGGTTTCGGAGCCTTCGCGCAGATCGCACCACGCACCGAAGACCTTGCCGTGGGCCACGCTTACCAGTTTGTCCCAGGGCTCGGCATGCAGACCGCGGGTCACGCCCGCCGCGGCGTTGAAAGAGACGTTGTTTTGCACCGGCTGGAAATCGGGCAGCCCGGCCTCAACCATCTTTGCGCGCTGCCAGTTCTCCTTGAACCAGCCGCGATTGTCTCCGTGGACGTCAAGCTCGATGAACAGTAGGCCCTCGATGGCCGTCTTGGTTACCTGCACGTGTGCTCGTTTCTTCCTGTCTAGGTTTCGTTTAATGGGGTTGCGCTGCCGGTTTAGTGGCCGTGTTGGGCGTAATGCTTCTCGACGTCGCCTTTATCCGGGCGCCACCACTTCTCATTGTCGCGGTACCACTGGATGGTCTGTGCCAGCCCTTCGCGGAAGTCAGTGTAGTGCGGCTGCCAGCCCAGCTCGCGGCGCAGCTTGGAAGCGTCCATGGCGTAGCGCTGATCGTGGCCGGGGCGGTCAGCTACGTGCTCGTAGAGCGCGCCGCCTGCAGCGTTGGTAGCCCCCATGATCTCGCAGATGAGCTCGATGACCTCTTTGTTGTTGATGTCTTTCTGGTCAGCGCCGATGTTGTAGGTCTCGCCGATTTCGCCGCGATCGAGGATGGCGAGGACCGCGCTGTTGTGATCGTCGACGTGAATCCAGTCACGGACCTGCTCACCCGTTCCGTATAGCTTGGCCGGCTGGCCGTCTAACAGGTTGGTAATTTGGCGCGGGATGAACTTTTCTACGTGCTGGAAAGGGCCGTAGTTGTTGGAGCAATTCGAGATGGTTGCCCGCAACCCAAAGCTGCGCGCCCAGGCGCGGACCAGGTGATCGGAGCTGGCTTTCGACGCGGAGTACGGCGAGGAAGGCGCATAAGGGGTGGTTTCGGTGAATTTGGTAGCGGCACCGATTTCGAGGTCACCGAAGACCTCGTCGGTAGAGACGTGGTGGAAACGCACATCGTGCTTGCGGCAGGCTTCCAACAAGGTGAAAGTACCTACGACGTTGGTCTGGATGAACGGGGAGGGATCCTGCAGCGAATTATCGTTGTGGGACTCGGCTGCGAAGTGCACCACGATGTCGCTTTGCGCCACCAGTTCATCCACCAGCGCGGCATCGGCAATATCGCCGACAACCAAGCGGCACTCTACGCCTTCGAGGTTCGCTCGGTTACCCGCGTAGGTGAGTTTGTCCAGCACCGTGATGGAGACTTCTGGGCGCGTGGCAGCGACCAAGCGGACGAAGTTGGCGCCGATGAATCCGGCGCCGCCAGTAACTAGCATTCTGCGCATGGATAACAATTTTAGGCTACCTACCTTCACTATTTTCACCTCGCGATAAAACGCAAGCGCAATCCGCCCGCAGGGCACAAGTATCCTGCGGTTAGGCGCTGAGTTTGTGGGCCGGGGCTTTATGTGCAGCTGGGCTGTCGTTGAAATGGATCCTTTCCGACCCTGCCGGACGATAACCAACTCTTCGAGTTATTGGGTCTCGCTCTGCATGCCCCATGTTGCGGAAACCGTCACGTCGGTCATTGTTATCCGCATGATGTCTTCTGCAGAGGAGCGTTAAGTTCTTGAGATCCGTTGCTCCACCTGCTGCCCACGCATGGAGGTGGTGGACATCGCATTCGACCCAAGGGCGGTCACAGCCGGGATGGGTGCATACCAACTCCGAGGCCGCCAAGGCTATCTTTTGATAAAGGCTTGCGCTGCGCTTGCAGCGGCCCAATTCCAGCGGGAATTTCTTATTATCAACCACACAGATGAAATCGTGTGATGCCGCTCCAATACGTAGCAGGTCCAGCGGGGAGAGCTCCACGCCAGTGTTGGTGGCGAACCGGGTGGAAGAATCCATCTCTTCCAACTCGTTCAGCGTGGTGGTGATAAGCAAGGAACCCACACCACCAGTGCCGTGCTGATGTGATTCGAGATAGCTGTGGACGATGGCAGAAAGCTGGTCTGCCATTCTTTGGGAGTATGTGCGGGAATCTTCCTCTGCCGGAAGATTTGGCCCTCCCTGATGGCGAGCTGGGGCAAATGCGGCTTTTAGCATTGCTGCCGTGGCGGCATCGACGTATCCACTGATGAAGACGCCACCATCAGCATCTGGCTGGGAGATGCGCAAGCGACGCTTTTTAATAACTGCGTCTGCATCGGAGACTGATTTGTTTGCTGCACGAATGGCCTCGCGCAGCCAGGCTCGGAGCGCAGTATGTGACATCTCCCGAGACTTCTCCAAAGCGCGCTGGCTAAGCTCTTGCGGGCCAGGGAGCGCGCCCTCCGTGAGGTGCTCAAGTTCCTGTTCGATGAGTGCGATAGTGCGCGCGTGTGCGGCTTCTTCTTCAAGCATTTGCCGGCGGCGCTTTTCTGCGGCTTCCCGCTCCCGACGGGCGCGTTCACGGGTGGCGTCCTCACGCTTTTGTTCTGCCGTTTCGCTGTCACTGCCCGTCGCGCTTGGATGGGCAGAAGCTGGCGCATCTGCGGCCGCTTCCTCCGAAAGTGGGGCAAAGAGCGATTGCCCGGTCTTTATGCGCGCCTGTGCCTCCGGATAGGTCAGGCCCAAACGTGCGGTGAGATAGTCTTCCGGCTTGCTGGAGCCGACTGTACGGCCAGCGTCATCTCGGGCAGCAAGGAAGGCAAAGGCGGCATCGATGGTGGTCTTCTTTCCCATTGCGTTCTCGAGGTGCTCGAAAGCAGGATGCAAACGGCCGAAGTAGAGGTCTGCGGGTTCTTTCATAAGCTCCCGCAGTTCTGTTAGTGATGTGGCAATTTCGTTGACTGTGGAAATAATCGCTTCGTGTTTGTCTTGCATGGCGCCCCACCCCCTCGGCGTTTCGATTACATGTTCTATATTATCTACATAGCGCAACCTGTCAAGGGTGAGCTGGAAAATACTTTCGAACGTTTGGGGGGGTTTAAGCCGGGAAGTGCGGCAATTGTTCTTGTTCCAGCCACTGCTCCAGCAGGCCATCGAGCGCGGCCGTATCTTCCGCGCGCTCGCGCAGCTTCGAAAGCAGGTCTTCCGGCGTAACCACGCCGTGGCGGCCTTCTGCTAGGTAGGAGCGCACGGCGTCGAAAAAGGCGGCGTCGCCAAGCAGCACGCGTACTGCATGTACCGTGAGCGCGCCGCGTTTGTACACGCGATCATCGAACATGTCTTGAGTGCCCGGATCTGCCAGCAGCACATCCTGTGCCTTGCGAGCGAGCACGTTGTAGTGCGAACGCGCAGACTCATGCACCGCCCGGCCATGCGTGTGCTCCATCCACAACCACTCGCAGTAGCAGGCAAAACCCTCGTTGAGCCAAATATCCTTCCACTCGCTAAGGCCCACCGCATTGCCAAACCACTGGTGGGAAAGCTCGTGAGCGATGAGACGCTCGAAGGTAGGCGAGACATGGTTGGAGCCGAAAATCGAAAGTCCCTGGGCTTCCAGCGGGATTTCCAGCTCGTCCTCGGTGATGACAACCTGATATTCGTCAAACGGATAGGCGCCGAAGCAGGAAGAGAAGAAGTCCAACATCTCCTGCTGCTGGGCAAAGACCTCTTGGACAGGCGTCTTGAGCGCTGACGGAACCCAGGCGCGCACCGAGTCGCCAAGCCTGACCTCGCTAAACTCGCCTACCTGAACCGTAACGAGGTAGGTAGCCGTGGGGTGTTCGGTGCGGTAATGCCAGCGCGTCATCGAACCGCTGGCGGATTTGCGGGAAACCAGCTTTCCATTCGAAATCACGCGGAACGGATTATCTGCGGTGATCTTAATGTCAAAGGTGGTCTTCTCGCTCGGGGTATCGTCGCATGGGAACCAGCTCGGGGCGCCGTTGGGCTGGCTAGCTACTAGAGCGCCGGATTCGGTTTCCTCCCAGCCGAGTTCGCCCCACGGGGTGCGGATGGGGCGTGGGGAGCCGCCGTAGCGGATGTGTAGCTCGAACTCGGTTCCATCTGCGATGGTATCCGCGAAAGTCAGGCGCAGCTTGCCCACGGACTGGCGGAACTTCGCCACCCGCGGTGCGCCCTTGGCGGTGATGCGGCGGGCTACCATGGCGCCGCCGAGATCGAGCGTGAGCTTGTCGACGTCCTCTAGCACCCGGATATGCAGCACCGCTTCACCTTGCAAAAGGTTGGGCTCAACGCGGTAGGTAAGGTCCAGGTCATAATGGGTGACCTCATAACCTAAGTTGAACGCGACACCTGTGTAGCTATCGCGCTGTTCAGATAATTGACCGGCGGTGGATGCGACATGCGAAAGGGCGGTGGAAAGCAGCTTCATAATGCTGCGATCCTACCGCCCTTTAAGGATGAAACCCTATTCGCGTTGGGCCTTATAGGCCTATACGCCGAGAGCCGATGCAAATACGGGCCAGGACTTCTCGATGTCCTCGCGCCAGCCCGGCCAAGAGTGGGTGCCGGTATTGCGGAAGTTGAAGGTAGCCGGGATGTTCTGCTGGTCCAGCTTGGCCTTCAGGTTGTGGGTGCAGCTGTTAACCGCAGCCTCGATGATGCCGCCCTCAACCTGGAGCTGTGCGGAGCCGACGAATGCGGCGGCCGGGTTCATGCCCTGTGCGGTGTAGTAAGAAGGCATATCGGTCTTGCCAGCCAGGCCGGAGGCAGACGAGACGTACAGAGCGGTGCCCTCCAGATTGTGGGAATTCAGAAGGGCGTCATTGTAGCGGTTGTAGTCGCTGCCCATTGGGCCCCACATCTGCTCCGGCTGGCCGCCGCCACGGTTGACGGTCAGGCGCAGGAACTCATAAGGGAGCTGGGAGGAGGTTGCGGCACAGCCCGCGTAGGAGCCGGCTGCGTCGTAGAAGCCTGGATTGTGCTCTGCGAACAGCAGGGAAGAAGTAGCGGACATCGACATACCAGCCACTGCACGCTTATCGGAAGCGCTGAGGCGCTGCTCGATTGGTCCTGGCAGCTCCTTGGTCAGGAAGGTCTCCCACTTCTGCGGGCCCTGCAGGTACTTACCGTTTGGCTCCTGCTCCCAGTCAGTGAAGTAGGAGAAAGCACCAGCCTGCGGAACGACAACGTTGACGTCCTTCTCGTGGTAGAAGTCAACCGCGTCGGACAAGCTTAGCCAGTCAGAATCCTGCTCTGCAGATCCAGCGCCGTTGAGCAGGTAGATGGTTGGACGGTCCTCGCTCTTAGCCTTGATGACAGCCAGCGGGATATCGCGATCCATGGAAGGCGAGTGGGCCAGCAGCTTCTCGACGCGGCCGTCATCCTTGTACTTCTTATACCACTTGGTGCCTGCTACATCAGCAGGAACGGCGCTCGGGTCGATCTCAGTGATGGTGGACAGCGCAGTGTCACCTGCAATGGTTGCTGGTGCAACGGTAGCAGCACCAGCAGAAGGTGCAACGAGTGCGCCAGCAGCGATTGCGGCTGCGGCGATGATAGAGCTAATACGCTTCATTAACTTCTTTCCCAACGTGTCGAGAGTTTTAAGGAGAGCTTACTGTGCTGGCGCTTCTAGGTCTACCGGCGGGGCGTCAGCGGGGGCAGGCTGCTCATCATTAGGGATATCGGCGTCGTCAAGCTTTTCGTTAGCAAGTACTTCATCAGCATTGGTTGCCTCGGCGACGTGAGCCTCCGATTCTGGGGTGTTGAATGCCGTGCCGAAGACCTTCCAGGAAGCGTTGATGTCTTCCAACCAGCCCGGCCAGGAGTGGGTGCCGGTGTTGCGGAAGTTGAATGTAGCCGGCACGTCTTCGTGATTGAGCTTTGCCTGCAAGTCATGGGTACAAGCGCTCATTGCGGCTTCGATGGCACCACCTTCAAACACGAGGGTGGAAGAAGACTTGGTCGAACCTAAATCGGTTGCGCCCGCGAGGCCGGAGCCGGCGGACACGTAGATGTCGGTGTCACCCAGGTTGTTCTTGGTCGCGTTGATGAGACCGTCGTTATAACGGTTGTACTCGCCACCCATTTCGCCCCACATCTGCTCTGGGGTAGCGCCGCCGCGGCCCAGGGTTAGCTGGAGGTAGAAGTGCGGCAGCGGCCTCGAGGTAGCGGCGCAGCCGGCGTAGGAGCCGACTGCGTCGTAGAAGCGTGGGTTGTGTTCAGCCAGCAGCAGTGAAGAGGTGGCGGACATGGACATGCCAGCGATGCCGCGCTGCCCGTTGCCGTTGATGTGATCCTCCAGCGGGCCAGGCAGCTCCTTGGTTAGGAAGGTCTCCCACTTCTGTGGGCCCTTAAGCCCGTACTTGCCGTCCGGTTCCTCGAGCCAATCGGTGTAGTAGCTGAATGCGCCGGCCTGCGGGATGACGACGTTGACATTGCGGTCTCCGTAGAAGTCATCGATGTCTTGAGTGCCCGGCTTTTCCGGATCTAGGTCGCGGCCAGCGGTGCTGACGATCCAATCCATGCCTTGGTCAGCGCCGCCTGCGCCGTTGAGCATGTATAGCGTCGGGCGTTGCGAATCGAATTTGCCGTCAGGGGTGATGACGGCGAGCGGGATTTCGCGGCCATTCATGGCAGGGGAAGAGGCCTGCATGGTGACGATTTTGGCGCGGTAGTCCGGGTACTTGTAAACGTAGCCGTACCACTTCAACTCGTCTGGCAACTTCGCCAGATCTAGGTCGAAGCTCAGCTCCTTGTACTTCGCGGCATCGAGAGTGCCGTCCGCTGCGGCTGCGCGGTAGGTTTCGATGCTTTCTCGGTATTCGTCTTCGGAGACCAAAAGGCCCTGAATGGAGGGATCTGCGTTAAGGACTTTCCAGGCGGAATCCTCGGTGATGGTGGAAGGGGTGGCGTCGCCTGCCACAGGGGCAGCAGGCACTTCAGATGCGGTGGCCGGAATGGTCGTACACCCCAAAATCAGCGCTGCAGAGGCGGCGACTTTGACCAATGAGTGGAGAGTCTTCATTTAGGTTTGCTTCCTTAGAGGGAGTCGGTAATGCGTGAGAGGGTACGCGCATTTTCGTTGACTATATTCCCTTGTGCCCTCGCCAAAGGCAAGAGGTAGGAGAGAGGAGACAACGAGGGAGCTACAGTCAAACTATCAAGTAACAAAAGTGAATGCTGGTGAACATGTGGCTTTTGTGTCATAATTTCGGCTGGAATTAGCGCACTGCGTAACGTATGTGCCTAAGATGCCGTTATAAAGAGTGCATTTTACTCGCAGGAAACCATCCCCACCAGCAGGTTTCTTTCCCCTCCCTGCATTTGTGCAGCAACAACAGAAAGTAAGACTTCATGAACGCTTTTGATTCCTTCATTGTCGCCATCAACAACGTCCTCGGCGCTTGGGTACACGCTGGCTCTTCCATGTCCTCCGAGGCTGCGCTGGGCATGGGTCTGTTCTAAGACACTGCTTCGGCTGAACCAATCTCCCTTTCCTACCTTGCTTTTAAGGCAGGAAAGGGAGATTTTTTAATTCCTGCGAGGGCTGCGTTTTCGCCTTAAAAAGTTAAAAGGCACTCAATCTTGGGGGAGAGTGAGACAGCGCGGATAATCTTCCGTATTCTTGTACGCGTGACTCAAGAACATTATGACGTTGTAGTACTCGGCGCGGGCCCAGGCGGCTACGTGTCCGCCATCCGCGCAGCCCAGCTTGGCAAGAAGGTTGCTGTCATTGAGAAGCAGTACTGGGGAGGCGTCTGCCTCAACGTTGGCTGTATTCCTTCCAAGGCGTTGCTGAAGAACGCCGAGGTAGCACACACCTTCAACCATGAGGCTAAGGCTTTCGGCATCTCTGGTGATGTCTCCTTCGACTTCGGTGTTGCTCACAAGCGCTCCCGCAAGGTCTCTGAAGGCATCGTCAAGGGTGTCCACTACCTGATGAAGAAGAACAAGATCACCGAGATCAACGGCCTTGGCTCCTTCAAAGACGCAAAGACCATCGAAATCACCGAGGGTGATGACAAGGGCAAGACCGTCACCTTCGAAAACTGCATCATCGCAACGGGCTCCGTCGTTCGTTCCCTCCCGGGCGTTGAAATCGGCGGCAACATCGTTTCTTACGAGGAGCAGATCCTCAAGGATGAAGCTCCGAAGTCCATGGTTATCGTGGGCGCCGGCGCAATCGGCATGGAGTTCGCATACGTTCTGGCTAACTACGGCGTGGACGTCACCATCGTCGAGTTCATGGACCGCGTCCTACCGAACGAGGACAAGGACGTCTCCAAGGAGATTGCTAAGCAGTACAAGAAGCTTGGCGTGAAGCTGCTGACCGGCTTCAAGACCACCTCCATCAAGGACAATGGCAACGATGTCACCGTCGAGGTCGAGTCCAAGGACGGCTCCAAGACCGACACCCTGACCGTTGACCGCTGCATGGTCTCCATCGGCTTCGCACCGCGCGTTGAGGGCTTCGGCTTGGAAAACACCGGCGTTGAGCTCACCGAGCGCGGCGCTATCGCAATCGACGATTACATGCGCACCAACGTTCCGGGCATCTACGCAATTGGCGACGTCACGGCAAAGCTCCAGCTTGCACACGTTGCTGAGGCACAGGGCGTGGTTGCTGCTGAGGTTATCGCTGGCGCTGAGACCCAGCTACTGGGTGACTACATGAACATGCCGCGCGCTACCTTCTGCAACCCGCAGGTTGCTTCCTTCGGCTACACCGAGGAGCAGGCACGCGAGAAGTTTGCTGACCGTGACATCAAGGTCGCAACCTTCCCGTTCTCCGCAAACGGCAAGGCAGCGGGCCTCAACGAGACCGCCGGCTTCGTCAAGCTCATTGCTGACGGTGAGTTCGGTGAGCTCATTGGTGGACACATGGTTGGCTCCAACGTCTCCGAGCTTCTGCCGGAACTGACGCTGGCACAGCGCTTCGACCTCACCGCTGAGGAAATCGGACGCAATATCCACACCCACCCAACGCTTTCTGAGGCAATGAAGGAAGCTGCCGAGGGCATCGGCGGCCACATGATTAACCTCTAAGCGCTTTTCGCGTTAAGGCCCCCGCGAGGGGGCCTTTTCTGCATCTTCTGGCAAATACCCAGCCCTGGAAACACAGACCTGCTGGTGGCGATCCCGTGAGAACAAACGGGGATGCGAGTACGACCACGAGGTCTGGTTTTTCAGGGCTGGGTATTTGCGTTCCGGCAGCGAAGCGCGGCACCGCAAGCCCGGGATGTCGCGTGCTTAGTACGGCGCCACCGCGGAGCGATGGGCGTCGATTGTCAGCGTTTCGTTGATGGCGGGGAAGGCGCGCTGGGCGCAATTGGCACGCGGGCAGGTGCGGCATCCGTTGCCAATCGGGGTCGCGGCAGATAGGTCGCCCAGATCAAGGCCCTCGGCATATACCGTGCGGTCAGCATGACGAGCCTCGCAACCCAGGCCAATGGCGAAGAGCTTATTTGTATCGCCGTAGCGGCCCTGGTGGTGCTGAACCGAACGCGAAATCCACAGGTAGTTGCGCCCATCGGGCATCTGCGCGAGCTGGCGGGAGATAACTCCGGGGTTAGAGAAGGTCTCATAAATGTTCCACAGCGGGCAGGTACCGCCCGAGTTGGAGAAGTGGACGCCGGTGGCTGATTGACGTTTGGACATATTGCCGGCGCGGTCCACGCGGACGAACGTGAATGGAATGCCACGCTTGTTCGTGCGCTGCAGGGTAGAAAGGCGCGAAGCCACTGTTTCGTAACCCACACCAAAGACCTGGCATAGGTATTCCAGGTCATAGCCCGATTGCTCTGCTTCAGAATGAATAGTGGTGTAAGGAAGGATTGTGGCTGCCGCAAAGTAGCTGGCGATGCCTCGCTTAGCAAGGTTGCGCGAGGCGTCGGAAGTGAAGGGCTCTTCGTCGACAAGGGAGTCGATGATCTCGCCAGCTTCCAGAAATCCCAGCTCAGCAGCCATGCGGAAGGCGCGCTGCCCCTCAGAGAGGCGGCTGGCGAGGCGGAACGTTCCGCTTTCGCGGTCGAAACGGTGAAGCGTGCCATCCATTTGTGGTGTCGTTACGATCTCGACGCCGTGTTTGTCGCGCAGGCGCGCTGTCAGGGCGGCCTCGGTATCGCGGATGCGGAATTGCGAAACGTCCAGCTCAGAAGCGAGCGTCTCAGCGTGAACGTCTAGTTCATCCAGGTAGTTTTGGCGCGCATAGAAGAAGTCGCGGACTTCGTCGTGTGGCATGGAAAGTGCCTGTGTGCCTGCGGAGCGGCGGGTATCGGTGGCAAGAGACAGTTTGTCGCGAACATTGCCGTAGCGGCGGTGAATTTCCACCAGCGTGCGGGCCACGGTGGGGTGGTTATAAACCAACTCGGACAATTCCTGCAGTTCAACGGGGGAGGGGCATAGCTCCTTGTCTTGGATGACATCCTGGATTTCAGCCAGCAGGCGGGAGTCATCATCGCGGGAGAAGAAGGTGGCGTCGACGCCAAATACTTCAGTAATGCGCAGCAGTACCGGTACGGTTAAAGGGCGAACGTCGTGTTCAATCTGATTGACATAGCTAGCCGAAAGTCCCAGTGTAGAGGCTAGAGAGGCCTGGCTTAGATCCCGTTCGCGCCGCAATTGGCGCAGGCGTGAACCCACGTAAGTCTTACTCATGTGAAAAAGATTACCGGCCCCTGCCATCCTGTAACAGGATTTTTGCAAAGACTGTGTGAAGGTTCTTAACCTCCCTGCGAATAGGGGTAAAAATGTGTGGAGTGTGGGCGGTGTGACTCCTGCGAAAGTTTGACACATAAAGGGGTGAACTAGTCACTCCGAAAATTAGCTGTGACGAACCTCATAGACACCTGGGAATTACGCAACGTGAGTATTGCGTAAAAAGCAGCGTGCAAGGTAAACGGCTTTTCGAATACTCCGTTTTAGGCGATCCTTACCTAAAGAATTTTCTACGGACTGCTCAGGCCCTTAAGAAGAGGCTGCGTTGGCCCGAATTTGACTAGTTGCCAGCAGATAAGGCTGCGTAAGGTAATAGCGACTATGGAGGTGTCATGTCTGTAAAAAATCCTGACCGTGAGGCAATCGCTCACGGCCGCATCACTAACGAAACGATTCGTACTAAGCCTTCCGTACCCACTTGGGCACTGAAGATTACGATGGCCATCACCGGCCTGTTCTTTGCGCTTTTCGTAGTCGGCCACATGGCCGGCAACCTGAAGCTTTACTTGCCGGCACACGACGGCGACGAAGCACTCGATATCTACGGCGAGTTCCTGCGTGATCTGGGTGCACCGCTCATCCCGCACGGCCACCTGCTCTGGATGATCCGCATTGTTTTGCTGGCTTGCGTTATTGCACATATTTACGGTGCATTCGCACTTACCGCTCGCTCCAAGCAGTCCCGCGGCAAGTTCAAGCGCACCAATCTGATGGGTGGCCTCGACTCCTTTGCAACCAAGACCATGCTGGTCACCGGTGCAGTCCTGCTGCTGTTCATCATCTTCCACCTGCTGGACCTCACCATGGGTGTGCAGCCGGTTGCGCCTGAGGCATTCGTGCACGGCGAGGTCAAGGCAAACATGATTGCCACCTTCAGCCGCTGGCCAGTCACCATCTTCTACGTTCTGGCGATGTGCTGCCTGTTCCTGCACCTGACCCACGGCATCCGTCTGGCTGCTTCTGACCTGGGTATCACCGGTGCGAAGTGGCGTCAGGTCTTCGTGATTCTGGCCTACATCATCCCGGCTGTAGTTTGCATCGCAAACATCGTTATGCCGCTGTCCGTCGCCCTGGGTTGGGTCAGCTAAAGGAGCTTTTTAAAAATGACTAACATTGAACTCAAGCGCGAGCACCCGAAGTTCTCGCACCCGACGTCGATTGTCCCGGGCGTCACCGCAGGTCGCATCCTGGAGTCCCACGAGCCGCACGGCGTTCCGATGAAGGAAATGTGGAGCTACCAGAAGGATCATATGGATCTGGTCTCCCCGCTCAACCGCCGCAAGTTTGAGGTTGTCGTGGTAGGCACCGGTCTGGCGGCCGGTTCCGCAGCTGCCGCCCTGGGCGAGCTGGGCTACAACGTGAAGGTCTTTACCTACCACGATTCCCCACGTCGTGCGCACTCCATCGCTGCGCAGGGCGGCGTCAACTCCTCCCGCCACAAGAAGGTGGACAACGACTCTGCATACCGCCACACCAAGGACACCGTGAAGGGCGGCGACTACCGCTGCCGCGAGTCCGACTGCTGGCGCCTGGCATATGAGTCCGTTCGCGTTATCGACCACATGAACGCCATTGGTGCTCCTTTCGCTCGCGAGTACGGCGGCACCCTGGCAACCCGCTCCTTCGGTGGTGTTCAGGTTTCCCGTACCTACTACACCCGTGGTCAAACAGGCCAGCAGCTGCAGCTATCTACCACCTCGGCACTGTACCGCCAGATTGGCCTGGGCAACGTGGAGCTGTTCGCTCACCACGACATGCAGGACATCATCACCTACAACGACAATGGTGTGAAGCGCGCGGGCGGCATCGTTACCCGTAACCTGATTACAGGCGAGCTGAAGGCCTTCACCGGCCACGCAGTAATCCTCGGTACCGGCGGCTACGGCAACGTCTACCACATGTCCACCCTGGCTAAGAACTCCAATGCTGGCGCCATGATGCGTGCTTACGAGCACGGCGCATACCTGGCTTCCCCGGCATTCATCCAGTTCCACCCGACGGGTCTTCCGGTCAACTCCGAGTGGCAGTCCAAGACCATCCTCATGTCCGAGTCGCTGCGTAACGACGGCCGCATTTGGTCCCCGATCAAGGAAGGTGACGACCGCCCCGCCAACGAGATTCCGGAAGAAGAGCGCGACTACTTCCTAGAGCGCCGTTACCCGGCCTTCGGCAACCTCGTTCCGCGTGACGTTGCATCCCGTGCGATCTCCCAGCAGATCAACAAGGGCCTGGGCGTCGGACCGCTGCACAACTCCGTTTACCTGGACTTCCGCGATGCAATCCAGCGTCTGGGTAAGGACAAGATCCGTGAGCGTTACTCCAACCTCATCGAGATGTACGAAGAGGCAATCGGCGAGTCCGCATACGAGACCCCGATGCGTATCGCACCGACCTGCCACTTCACCATGGGTGGCCTGTGGACCGACTTCAACGAGATGACCGCTATCGACGGCCTGTTCGCCGCCGGTGAGTGCTCTTGGACCTACCACGGTGCGAACCGCCTGGGCGCTAACTCCCTGCTGTCCGCATCCGTCGACGGCTGGTTCACCTTGCCATTTACGGTTCCTAACTACCTGGCTAAGCACCTCGGTGAGGACAAGCTGGCTGAGGATTCGGCCGAGGCACAGAAGGCCGTTGTGCGCGCACAAGATCGCATCGACCGTCTGATGGGAGTGCGTGGCAATGACCCGCACGGCCCGGCTCACTACCACCGCCTGCTCGGTGAGATTCTCTACTGGGGCTGCGGCGTTTCCCGTAACGTCGAGGACCTCAAGGTCGCTATCCAGAAGATTCGCGATCTACGCGAGGAATTCTGGGCTAACGTCCGCATCACCGGCAACGCTAACGACATGAACCAGGTTCTCGAGTACGGTCTGCGCGTTGCTGACTACATCGACCTGGGCGAGCTCATGTGTGTTGACGCACTGGACCGCGACGAGTCCTGTGGTGCGCACTTCCGTGACGACCACCTCTCCGAGGATGGCGAGGCTGAGCGTGACGATGAGAACTGGTGCTTCGTTTCTGCCTGGGAGCCAGGCGCAAACGCTGGCGAGTTCATCCGCCACGCAGAGCCGCTGTACTTTGATTCGATCCCGCTGATGACAAGGAACTACAAGTAATGAAACTGACACTTGAGATCTGGCGTCAAGCCGGACCGACGCAAGAAGGCAAGTTCGAGACCGTGCAGGTTGACGACGCCGCCGAGCAGATGTCCATCCTGGAGCTGCTCGACCACGTCAACGAGGGCATGGTCGAGGCTGGCAACGAGCCTTTCGCATTCGCATCCGACTGCCGTGAGGGCATCTGCGGTACCTGTGGTCTGTTGGTCAACGGCCGCCCACACGGCCCAGGCCAGAACACCCCGGCTTGCCAGCAGCGCCTGTTCCAGTTCAAGGACGGCGACAAGATCAAGCTGGAGCCATTCCGCTCTGCCGCATACCCGATTATCAAGGACATGATCGTGGACCGCTCCAAGCTGGACCACGTCATGGAGCAGGGTGGCTACGTCTCCATGGACGCCGGCACCGCTCCGGATGCCGATACCCTGCACCTCAACCACGAGACCGCCGAGTACTCCCTCGACCACGCTGCCTGCATCGGCTGCGGTGCCTGCGTGGCATCCTGCCCGAACGGTGCAGCTCACCTGTTCACCGGCGCGAAGCTGGTTCACCTTTCCCTCATGCCGCTGGGCAAGGAAGAGCGTGGCCGTCGTGCACGCAACATGGTCGATGACCTCGAGCAGAACTTCGGTCACTGCTCCCTTTACGGCGAATGCGCTGACGTCTGCCCAGCAGGCGTTCCGCTGACCGCTGTGTCCGCAGTTACCCGCGAACGTGCACGTGCTGCTTTCCGCGGCAAGGACGACTAAGATATAGTCATTCACAGGAATAACAGGAACGAGAGAAAGTTTCAGCCATGAGCGACAACACCCACGCAGTTGCTGATCACGCAAGTGAGACCTACCCGGAGTTCTCCGGCAAGATCCAGGACTCTTACATTGAGGGATACGACCCAGTATCCTTCGGCGCACCGCACTCTTCTTTGCTGCGCACCTCCACCTGGGTCGGCATGGGCCTGATCCTTTCTCTGCTGCCGGCAGCCGGCACCCTGATTTGGGGCCTCGGCGCTGGTGCCTTCCAGTACGGCGTGGGCCAGGAAAGCTCCAAGATTTCCATCATCGTCGGTGCTGCCCTGCTCGTCGTCATTGCTGTCGCTTGCGTTGGTCTCATCCACTACGGTCGTCGTTACTATCGTCAGTACCGTTCTGAGACCGGTCGTATCAACTAAGCTGGTGCGAACTTAGCATTCCTGCCACAAGCGCCCCTAGCCATCCTCGATGGAGGCTAGGGGCGCTTTTCATTTGCCTATCTGCACCAGGGAAGAGGCCGCGCGCTGAATCCGTTAGTACAGTTATACGGAGCAACAAAAGGAGTCACAGCCAACATGAGCATTGCCGTACCAGGCCCCAATCCCGCCGACGTCGCCGAGCGTCGCCGCACGCTACGCAAGTACCAGTGGGGTGTCACCGGCCTTTTGATCTTGGCTGCCGTCATCTTCTTCGCATGTTCCTGGTGGCAGCATCAGGACGCGAATGCTCCGGCTTGGGTGGGGTTTGTGCGCGCGGGCGCGGAGGCCGGCATGGTCGGCGGCTTGGCTGACTGGTTCGCGGTTACCGCCATCTTCCGCCACCCCATGGGCATCCCGATTCCGCACACGGCGCTCATTCCGAAGAAGAAGGATCAGGTCGGCGAGGCCTTGAGCACCTTCGTGGAGGAGCAGTTCCTCACCCCGGACGCCCTCTCGGCGAAGATTTCGGAAAACAACATTCCCGAAAAGGCCGGCGCCTGGCTGGCCCAGGAGCCTAACTCGCAGCTAGCCGCGCACAAGGCAGCCGAGATCCTGGCACGCGCTGTCAATAGTTTCGATTCCGCCGAGGCCGAGGATCTCATCCGCACCCAAATCCTCGACCGCATGCTGGAGCCCGAGTGGGGGCCGCCGGTAGGGCGTTTGCTGGAAGGCTACATCGCCGACGGCAAAGCAGAGCCGCTTGTCGACGACCTCATTGACTGGGCGCATGCCAAAGTCCTCACCCTTGAAAACGAAGTCATCGAGCTTGTCGACGAAAAGATGCCGGCTTGGCTTCCCCGCTTCGCCCGCGGCATGGCCGGTGACAAGGTTTACGTCTCCATCGTGGAGTGGGCCTCCGAGGTCAAGTATGACAAGAACCATGCCGTGCGGCAGTCCATCCGTCGCAACCTGGAGCTGTTTGCACGGCGCCTGCAGGACGACCCCGAGATGGTCGCCCGCGTTGAGGGCATCAAGCAGGAGATGATGAACTCCGAGCAGGTACAAGCCATGCCGGGGGCGGCGTGGGAGGCCTTTAGGGCGGGCGTCGCCAAGCAGGCGAGCGAACCGCAATCCTTCCTGCGCACCAAGATCGCGGCCGAAGCGCAGAACTTCGGCGTGCGCATACAGCAGGATCCGCGCTTCCGGGACAAGGCGAATGAAATCGTGGATAAGGCCGCGCGTTGGGCGGCGGAGAATTTCGCCGGCGACATCATCAGCATCATCCCTGAGACCATCAAGCGCTGGGACGCCACCGAAGCCGCCGAAAATATCGAGCTTTTGGTGGGCAAGGATCTGCAATTTATCCGCCTGAATGGCACGGTTGTGGGAACGCTGGCAGGATTGGTTATCTACACCGTAAATCACCTCGTCTTTGGTGCTTAAAGGAGAAAAATAATGGCTAATTCCTTCGTTAATTCTTTGAAGACCGCAGGCGCCTCCGGCTTTGAGGCCGCCAAGGATTTTTCTGGCCGCGTGAAGGCAGAGCACGCGCAGCAGCCGAAACCGGAAGGCTCTTTCCTCGACAAGGTCACCGGCACCGCCCGCGGCCTTGGAAAAAGCGTCAGCAACGCCGCCGGTGAGGCGCGTGGCTCCGAGGCTTTCGCCCGTGCCCGCAAGGACTTTAATGCGGCCTACGAGGAAGGCCGCGAGGGCGTCGAGAATGCGATTGCCAGCGTGCAGGAAAAGCGCTCCGGCTCTACCTCGGCAAACGGCAACATCATCGACGGCGAGGTCATTGCAGAAGGCGAAGAGAATCCGTTTGGCCCGGCCCGCTAGGCTGGGATACCTATGGACATCATCATTTACCTTCTCAACCACGCAGCTGGGTGGTTCTTTACCTTCTTGAGCATCTTCGCCATTGTTGGCGCCACCCTCGCCGCCACCACTCGCGAGGATGCCTACCGCGCCGGTGACCGCAAGAGCAAGTGGACCTGGGTGGGCATGCTGGCAGCTTCCGCGCTGGCGCTGAACTTGCCGTTTTCTTTCCTGCCGTGGATTGGCGCAGTCGTGACCGGCGTCTATTGGTTCGACGTCCGCCCGCAGCTCAAGGCCATCGTCAACGGCGACTACAGCTACTAAGATGCGCAATCTCTTAAACGCCGCTCTCGACGACGTCCGCGCCGCCGCGCAGCCGGATGAGGCCGTGCTCGTCGCGCCCACGCACGTGCTTGCCGCACAGGGCGCCGCCCACGTGGTCACCGTCGCCGGCTATCCCACCGGCCGCCACCATAGCCTCATCAAGGCCTCCGAGGCGCGCCTGGCGGTGCAGTCTGGCGCCGCGGAGGTATGGGTCGCGGTAGACGCCCTGCTTGGCGACGCCACCAGCCTGCTCACCGATCTCATCACCGTCCGCGAGGCCTGCCCGCAGCCGGCCCAGCTTGGGCTTATCCTTCCCGCGAGCGAGAATGCTCTCACCGCGGCGCAAGCTGCGACGCAGGCGGGCTTCGATAAACTCATCTATTCCTCGCCTGCCCAAGCCGAGCAATTACAAGAAAAGCTCGCGGGCCAGCCGGCAGGTTTGTTGCCTGCCGAGGTCTGGCCCGCGAGCTAGCCTAAGTGAAAACGCCTTTTAGCGGCCTTGTTGCGCGGGTGCTGGGGCGCCTTCCTTCGCGCCTTTGCCCGCCGCATTGGCGGCGCTGCCCAGCTCGCTCATCGGCACGTCCTGGCCAGTGATGGTGAGGTTGAGCTCGCCGTCAGCCACATCCACTTCGTCGACGCTCAAGCCCTCGCCGATGAACTGATCCTTCATGCCCTTCTGCAGCGCAGTAGAGATGGCGTCGGTTGCTTCCTTCGGCAAGTCGAAGCCCAGCAGGGAGGCGTTCTTTGCCGTGATCGACAGGTTGCCGTCCTGCGCCTTCGGCTCCAACGCGAGATTGGCGAGGCCGCCGGCGAACTCGACGTCGAGAAGATTCTCGGCGTCGTTAGCCGTGATGTTGGTGACCACCAAGTTGCCGACCTGTTCGCTACCGGACTCGTCTGCGATGCCCTTCTGGAAGGTGGCCAACAGGTAATCATCTGGAACCTTGGTGGAAGCTCGGAGGGAGCCTGCCACCGGGTCATCGGACAGCGTCATGTCTTCGATGTGGACGTTGGTAGCCGGCTGGCCCTTGATCTCGGTGCCGTCGATCTGCAGCGTGGACGGCGTTTCCATGTTCATTTCGCTGAGCTTGCCACCGAATAGTCCAAGCAGGATAGGAGTGGTGCCGAAGCTAATGTTCGGATCCTCCTGGGACTCAATTCCTTGGTCCTTGGCGGCCTGGGCGAACTGGTCTTTCATTTGGTTGCCCATGAACCAGCGCAGGCCGAACTCCGCCAGCAAAATGAGAACGAGGAATGCCACGAGCACTCCGATGAGTATTTTCCAAGCCAGAGACGTCTTCTTTTGAGCCATACCTACCAGTGTTACTTATGTGAACTCACAGCGCCAATGAGGGCAACCTGCTTCACAGCTTTGGCGCAACGACTTCCCAGTTAACGCTCAAGACGCTATCGCGCATTCTCCTGCGCACCGGATGCACGGGCAGCCCCGCATCAATCATCGCCTGTTGCGCCATTCGCCAGCGCACACGAGGCCCGTGGGGAGCCCACCCCGCGGCGTGATCCCATGCGCGGTCGGCGGCCTGCAAAAGCTCATGAATCGGCTCGCCCGGAATGTTGCGGTGGATAAGTATCTTGGGCAGGCGTTCCGCTAAGTCAGAGGGACGCTCCACGTTGAAGGGATCCCATGCCAAATGCAGGCTCTGCGGGCCTTCGCGGTTGAGCAGGATCCAGGTGGATAGCCTGCCCAGCTCATCGCAGGTACCTTCCACGAAGAAACCACCAGGGGCCAAGCGCGAGGTAACCTCTTCCCATGCCTCGGGAACCTGGGAGACATCGTATTGGCGCAGCACATTGAAAGCACGCACCAGCTGCGGGCGATACTCCGCCAGCTCGAAGCCTCCCAGCTCGAAGGTCACGCCGTCGCGCGGCGGCAACACCCGCTCCGGCGCAATCTCCAGGCCGGTCACCCGCACGCGTGGATTCACCCGGCGCAGCCAGCCCGCCCACTCCACGGTGGTGAAATGGGACGCGCCATAGCCGACGTCGAGAGCTAGCGGCTCCTCCACGGACCGCAGCAAAGCCGTGATGGAGGGGTGTGCGGCGACCCACCTGTCGCAGCGGCGCAACCGATTCTGATTCGTTGTACCGCGGGTAATAACGCCGAAAGGCCGACCCGCACTCGCGCTTGCGCGCAGGTTATGTGCGTGATCGGCCATTTCTGTTAAAAGTAGCGTTTAGAGGTTGTCAGCGATCCACTGCTCGGTCAGCTTGCCCTCGTTATTGAAGAGCTCACCTAGAGCATCGGCAACTTTCGGCTCGATGGCAGCGCCCATCATCGGGATCTTCACGGAGATCTCGTTGACGTAGGACAGGGTGGTGGTATCACCCTCGCCGGTCAGGGCGATGTCGCCGCCGAAGTCAACAGGGGTTCCCTTGACGTCTGCGGTGTATTTAACATCGGCAGCATTGCCGTTGAGCTCACCAATGGTGACGACACGCTTGACCTTCAGGTCTTGAGAAACCATGGCGCGGACAGCTTCAGGCAGCAGGGTGGTTGGCAGCACCTCGAAGAGGATGGCTACGTTGTTGGTGAAATCATGAACCTGGCCCGGATCCGGAGAAAGGTTAGCAACAATGTGCTCCCAGTAACCCTGCGTGAGCAGCGCCTGGTGAACCTTTTCGATGGGCTGATTGATCGTTACGGTGTTTTCGCTACGGGTTGACATGCTTTACAGACTACCTTGGTAGACGTGCTTGATGAATTTATGACCCAGAAGCTCTCCGCGATCGACGGCCTCGTCCTCGACACGGAGACCACCTTCGCAGACCTGACCACCCTGCGCGTAGGCGGCAAACCTGAGCTGTGTTTGCGGGCCACGCTTGCCGACGCCGCCATTTCCGCTGTCAAGGCACTGGATCAAGCTTCTATTCCTTTCGTCGTGGTGGGCGGCGGCTCTAACCTCTTGGTCGCCGATGAGGGCATCGATGTCGTAGCACTCGTCCTCGACTTCGCTGAGGTGAGCGTGGACGCGGAGACTGGCGTGGTCCGCGCGGAAGCCGGCGCGAACTGGGACGAAGTGGTTGCCGCTTCCGTGGAGGCGGGCCTCGGCGGCATCGAGTGCCTGTCCGGAATCCCGGGAACCGCGGGCGCTGTGCCGGTACAAAACGTGGGTGCGTATGGCGCAGAAATCTCGGACGTGCTTAACCGCGTGCGCCTGTATACCCGCGAGACCGGTGCCGATGAGTGGGTTCCCGCCTCCGACCTGGACCTGGCTTATCGCTACTCCAACCTGAAGTTCACCCACCGTGCAGTCGTGCTCGAGGTGGAACTGCAGCTTTCTACGGATGGGCTTTCCAAGCCGCTGCGCTTTGGCCAGCTCACACAGACCCCGGGCGAGCGCCGTCCCGTCGCGGAGGTGCGCTCGCAGGTGCTGCAGCTGCGCCGCGGCAAGGGCATGGTCTTGGACCCAACCGACAACGACACTTGGTCCGCCGGCTCCTTCTTTACCAATCCCATCGTGGACTCTGCGGTTGCCGATAACATCCAGGAAATCGTGCGCACCGAACGCGGCGCCGAGGACGCAGACCGCATGCCGCGCCACGCCGTCCTCGCAGGCTCGGACGGCGAGGAAATAAAGCTCTCGGCCGCCTGGCTCATCGAGCGCGCCGGGTTCGCCAAGGGCTATCCGGGTGCTGGTCCGGCTACCTTGTCCACGAAGCACACTCTCGCGCTGACGAACCGTGGGGCCGCGACGGCCTCCGACATCGTGGCGTTGGCGCGCGAGATTCGCGCGGGCGTCGCCAAGCGCTTCGGCGTAGAGCTCGTGCCGGAGCCGGTCTGGATTGGGGTGTCCATTTAGGGCGTCCTGCCCCAGGACGTACCGCTGTGTGAAAATACGGCCTTCCAATTGCGCGAATTGGAGGGCCTATTTACATTGAGAGGTATCCGTGTGCTTGGGGGAGCACGCACACTTGGGGGAAGTAGAGGATGCTGCAACCAATTCGGGGGAAACACTCGCGCACCATTGACCGTCTCGTGGCGAAGGGCAAAGCCGTGCGCATCACGCCGGGCCTGGCGTTGCCGCGCCAACCCACCCCGCGCGAACTCGCGGGGATTTTGAACGAGCGTTATCCTGGCACCGTGCTGGATGGAGGCTCGGCCGTTGCGGTCTATACAGAGCGCAAGCTGGAGTTTCCGCTGCAGCTCATGGCGGCACGTCACGCTCGCACCTGCGCGTATTTCTCCACGCGGCGCGCCACACCCAAGGGCCCATATATGGTCAACGGCCTAAACGCGTGCAATCCGCTGCAAGCGCTGGAGATGGTGGAAGAAGACAAAGCCATCGAGTTCTTGGAGCGTTTCTGCAACGGCAAGGGTGGCCACCAACGGCTGGCCTTTTATAAGGAGGATTTCCAGCGCTTTCCCGCGCGCACACGGCGGATTATGCAGCGTAGCGTCATCGGCAGTGATAGCAAATACGAGCGTCTTCTCACCCAAGCCTTTGCCGATGCCTGCCTCGTAGTGGCCAACAACCAACGCATCGGGCCGTATTACTGGGATATCGTGCTGGCCAAGGAGAAGGTCGCAATCGAGATAGATGGCTACGAGTACCACAAAGGTGAGCGCATCCAGCGTTTCGAGCTGGACCGCCAGAAGCTCAACGACGCAGTGCAGCGCGGGTGGAAGCCGCTGCATTTCACGGCGGGGATGATTGAACATCATCTGCAGGTTGCAGTCGACCAGGTCATCGCCGTGGCCCGCGGGGGAGGGCAGTTGCTGCCGCCAGCGTGGAAGTGGCATCACTATTTCCGCTACGAGAACGCGCGGTGGTGAGCGCTGTGCGCTCGGCACCGTACTTCTGTGTGTATTTAGCGCAGGAAATCGGGCCGGTTTGAGGAGGTTATTTACACAGGGAGGTACACGCACACGAGGGAAGCAGCTACGGTGGTGTCCATGATCGCGCTTGGCTGTACTTCAATGACTCCGCACTCCTATCCCGATTCCCCGCGTCGCGCCGAGATGGTCGATGTCCTGCGTGGCGCGGTGGAGGCAGGCGTAGAGCTCTTCGACACCTCTGAAATCCAGGGGCCCTTCACGGGCGAAGAAATGCTTGGCGACGCCCTGGGCAACCGCGCCCGCGTCCTCACCAAGTTCGGATGGGAGATTAAGGAAGGAAAGCCCACCGGCGCTTTGAACTCGCGCCCGGAGGTTATTCGCGCGAGCGCCCATGGTTCGTTACGCCGGCTAAAACGGGAGCGCTTGGACGTGTATATGCAGCATCGCGTGGACCAAGACGTGCCCATTGAGGAAGTAGCGGGCACAGTGAAAGAACTTATCGATGCAGGTGACGTGGCCGCTTTCGGGCTGTGCGAGGCAAGCCCGGAGACCATTCGCCGCGCGAACAAGGTCTGCCCGGTGACGTATCTGGAGTATGAATACTCCATCTTCAGCCGCGACGTAGAAGAAGAAATCATCCCGCTAGCCCGCGAATTGGGCGCGGAGTTTATGGCCTATTCACCGCTGGCGAAGGGGCTTTTGGCAGGCCGCAGCGAGCCAGATGATGATTCTTCCTCGCCGCGTTTGCACTCTGCGAACTTCGCGGCCAACAAGCAGTTGGCGCAGGAAGTGGCGGCAGCAGTGTCTGACCGCAACGTCTCCGAGATAGCGCTGGGCTGGTTGCTGGCCAAGGACGTGGTGCCGATTGCCGGTTCGACGAACCTCGCACGGATCAAAGAAAACCTCGCAGTCACTGCGCTGAGCACGCAGGAGTGCGAGGCCGTTGACGAGGTACTAAGCCGAAAGCCCGTGCAGGGCGCGCGGTTGGCGCAACTGCACGAAGGCTTCGTAGATAAGGCCCGCGGATAAAGGTTAGGCCATAACCTCGAGCCACTCGTCCTTCTTGGACAAGAACTCGCGGGCGGCTGCCTGTGCGCCTTCGAGGGAGTGGCTGGCGCCCCAGCCGCATTGGCGCTCGTTGGCGGCGGGAACCTCGGTGGCGTGGAGGATATCCTCGAGGCCGTGCTCGAGTGCGTTGAGCAGCTCCTCTTGCTCCATGCCGTTGGTGATGGCATAAAAGCCGGTCTGGCAGCCCATCGGCGCAAAACCGATGAGTTTATCGGTGTAATCGCGCATGAAGTTGGCCATCATGTGCTCGATGGAGTGCACAGTGGGCATTTCGAGGTGAGCCTCATTGGGCTGGCAGAAGCGCAGGTCGTACTTGATGATCTCGGCGCCGCCTCCCAGCGGGGTACGGCCGGCCACGCGGACATAAGGGGCCTTGACGTTGCGGTGGTCCAGCTCGAAGGATTCAACATTGCTGCGTTCAGTCATATATAACAGCCTAGTATCTACTTGGCGTGCCACGGGTGTCACTTCTCTGGCAGCTAGCTGAATGTGCTTAGTCTGGCGAAATGAGCCAGCAGGAGCCTTCCAAGATTCTTCCCCCGCACAGCACTGAGGTGCTGGACATCGACCAAACGGAGAGAAACCCGCTCTCGCGTAAAAACCGCCTGCGCAAGGAGAGCTGGGGTCTTGTGCTGCGTCGGACATGGTCGGACTATTTCCTTGAGGGGCTGGGCGACCGCGGCGCGGCGATGACCTATTTCACGCTTATGGCTTTTGCCCCGACCGTCCTGGCCGTTTATTCGATTGCCACTTTGCTTTTTGCCAATCGGAAGCAAGAGGTGGAGCAGCTGACTGAGCAGCTCATTCAAGATTATCTGCCGCAGGACGTTTCGGCGCAGGCTACGGACATCGTGAATACCATCGTTGGCTCGAGTGCAAAGGGCACCATAGCGCTGGTTTTATCCGTGCTGGTTTCCTTGTTCTCGGCCTCTGGTTACGTCCGCGCTTTTTCGCGCACCGCCAACATGGTCTATGGCCGCGTGGAGGGCCGCGGGCTGTTGCGTACCTGGGCGATGATGTGGGTTCTCACCATCTTCTTGGTGGTCGGCGCGGTGATTTTGGTCTTTGCTAACCTGCTGCGCGATACCGTCATCACTGGGCTTATTGAACCCGTCTCGCGTCCGCTGCATCTGGAATCCGCCGTGGATTTCTTGCTGCGCATTTTCCTTCCTGTGTGGAACTGGCTGCGCTTTCCGGTGACGGTGGTGATGGTCATGGTGCTGATTGCGGTTCTCTATCACTATGCCCCGAACGTGCGCCCACCGCGCTTCCGTTGGATCACCTTGGGCTCTGTGGTGACGCTGCTTGTCAACGTCGTGGTGTGGTGGCTCTTCGGTCTCTACCTGAGCCATTTTGCAGGCGTGAGCGCCTATGGCGCGCTGAGCACCGTGCTGGCTTTGTTCGTTGCAGTCTGGATTATGAATACCGTGCTGATCTTGGGGCTCAAGCTCGACGCCGAGGTTCTGCGGGCGAAGGAGCTGCAGATAGGCCTCGAGTCGCAGCACTACATCCAGGCAGCGCCGCGTTCTGACGTCGCCGCGCGCGCCCAGGCTAAGACCCAGAAAAACCTTGAGGCGCGAGGCGACGCCATCCTCAGACACGGTGCTGAGGACGGCGGCGACGCCGAGGACTAAACCGCGGGGTAGATGCCGTCCTGGCCGAGGCGGGCGGCTTCGACGTCATCGTCAACAACGCCGGCATCGCTCCGCAGATCCCGCTCGAGGACATCACCGAAGAAGAAGTCGACAAGATCTTCAACGTCAACTACAAGGGTGTCCTGTGGGGCACGCAGGCTGCGGCCAAGAAGTTCAAGGAGCTCGGTCACGGCGGCAAGATCATCAACGCCACCTCCCAGGCCGGCATCAAGGGCAACAAGGGCATTCCACTCTACAGCTCCCCCAAGTTCGCCGTGCGCGGCCTGACCCAGGTCACCGCCCGTGACCTTGCGGACGACGGCATCACCGTCAACGCCTACGCGCCGGGTATCGTAAAGACTCCGCTCATGAAGGGTCTTGCTGAGGAACTCGCAGAAAACGCTGGCAAGCCCGCCGAGGTGGGGCTGGGAGCAGTTCACCAAGGACACTTCCTTGGGACGCCTTTCCGAGTCTGAGGATGTTGCCAAGATCATCGGCTTCCTCGCTGGTTCCGACTCTGACTACATCACCGGCCAGACCATCATCGTCGACGGCGGCATGGTCTTCCACTAAACGCAGGTCGACTATCAGTGAAATGATCGTTGGAAAACTTAGGTGCGCTGACATGACATGTGCTGTTCGCCAGAGCTTGGTGATGAGGGCGAAAGTAGGGCAGCCGCGTCCGGGGAGGATAGACCTAGCGAAGCGTATGAGACGAGAGGATTAGAGACCGCTCTAGCGCCATAGCCCTGCTCAAATAGTTCCACTGTTTGTTCACGCTGAGCTTGGCTCAACTTGCTGCTGGATGCATAGAAAAACTCCCCACAATCTGGTTTCTGATTTTTCAGTCCGGTTTATGGGGAGCAGTTCACTTTGACACCTTTACGGTTAAAGCTGCGGAAAGCCCGCACCGCAGTAGGGGGCGCGGGATCTGGAAATTTCATGCATATTTTGTTTGCCGAGGGTGTGCTGCGGCTCTGAATTCTTTAGAGCCATTCAGCGCTGGGTAAGCGACCGCCCGTGACAAAATATATGATCTTGATAACAACCCAAATTATCCAAGCGAACAGTAGAGGGGATAATCCGGCAAGAATAGAGAATGCAACCAGCAACCACGATTGGCTTTTGTATGCAAGGACTCCAGCTGCTACACCTATGGGTACGGTAATGATGAAATACGGCATGGTCCCTTCCGGAAAAATGGAAGGAAAAAGATACGGGAACGCAATCGCAGTTGTTGAGAGTAAAGCTGAGAGAAGTTTACTTAACTTTAGGCTCTTGTTGCTTTTGTGCCTGTTCATTTCTTTCTCCTTCCCGGACCGTTGGGGATCCACTATGCTAATGGATTGCACAGGGCGGAATTGAAATATGTAGCAATAGCAAGGGCCATCGCGTTTTCTCCGACTCCATTGAATTTGCCCCGGTTTTTACGAATTCCTTGAACCAGCTCCCTGTCGCATGAGCAAGCGAAGTATCCTCGCGAGCCATAGCATTTATCATGCTTTTGGCAGAGAGAGTCGAGAGTATTGATTGGGGCACCCGGACCACTGTGCCCTGGGCCGCACCAGTTTCCATACCCAGGCATGTCGCGCGTTTCAAGGCTGTATATCATGACCTCGTTATTGTCGGCTACGCGGTTGAGGTTTTCTCCTGCGACGAGTAAATAATGCGACGCATTTTCTTCTTTGGCTTTTTCGGTGTCGAAATGGCGTTGTCCGTCCGCCCGATATACGAGGTAGTGAGACAGTGTGGCCATCGCAGTATCAAAATCTGTTGACTCTGATACCTCGCTTGCAGGGATTGCTAAAGCTTGATTGCCAACTAAGTTTTTGTCTTGCGTGCTATCAGCTGGGGATGCGGCGGATACTGTTGGGGTGGTCTCCAGAGCAAAACTTCCGGTGGGGGTAGCGAATATTGTTGCGGCTACAACAAGAACGGGAAAGACTTTTTGGAATGTATTCTTCAACTTCATTTCCTTAATTCTCTTGTCAATCTGGTTTTGTTGAGGAAATTACTGAAGAATTCAAGAGATGGCAATACTTTTACCCAAATTTTCATGAACTTTTGTCTTGTAGTGTGTTGCTTTATCGTTCCAGCAGCCGTTCGATGAGCTGTACCGTGGCGCGATACCACCAAAACCCAATCGCGAAATGCTCCATCATGATCACCTTGTTTGGGTCATTGCTGTGTCGAATATCAAACTTATATGGGACCTTGCACGTTGGAAGGGGGCGGCTTCGCCGTTAGTGAGCAGATGGGTCTTCAACAATTGTCTCTTATCCCCAAGAATGTACGCCAGGTTTGTGCAGGCCGCTCGTTTGTCAGCGGTCGTAGCGTCTCGCTTGCGATAGAGGCGTAGCGCTGTATCCATGCGACTTTGTGAATCCTGACTGTTTAGTCGCCATGAATCCTCTACGAGGGGTTGGTACGGAACATTCGTGTCATCGAAGGCCTTATTGATCAGCGATCCGGTGAAACAGCGGGTTGCGATTGCATTGAGAGAACCGACCTAGCTTATGGCCCCAGTAGAGATTGGGGCTGATTATCGTGTTTACAACTTGCGCTCTTCGGCATTGGAAAACCTCTTGCACAAGGTATTTGTGGTCGTGCGGTTGAAGGTGTCTCAGGTTGGGATCGATGGGCGCACCTACAATCCACATGAGTGGTTCGTCGCGCTGCTTCCGGTGATCAATCAAGCGATTCAGATGATTCAGACTGGCGATATCGTTTCCGTCGTTTATGACCCTGAGAAGCAAAAGTTGGTCGAGCGTTAGCTGAAACGTAGCCGTCAATCATCACTTTGGTGTCGGCGTGCGGCAGGCGGCGGCCTTGACCGGACGGCCAGCGGCCCCCAGGTCGAGCGGCGAACGCAGCCACACCAGGTTCTTCGCCT
>NZ_KV814043.1:423747-443667 GCF_001813815.1 Corynebacterium sp. HMSC076D02 | reverse complement strand
GCCACACCAGGTTCTTCGCCTTCGGTGCGATGAGCGGATCAACGCAGTCCAGCGACACGTTGGCCGGGATGCGGCCGGTGCGGAAGACGTCGATGATACCGCCGGTCTGGAAGAGCGCGGCACCCGCCTTGGAGGGACTCGCCCTGCACGTCGTCGATGCGGCCGGCGACCACGACGTCGGCTTTACCCAGAGCAATCTTGCTGCATAACCCAGATAAAGATCCAGCCCACTCTCGACTAGGTCGAGGTGGGCTGAACGATTAAACGAAGCTCATCACGGCGCACGACACCCCGCCAGACGGACGAACAAATGAGCAGGCAGCGAATGCGGTTGAATGGACGGTGTCAAGTTTTTCGTGGCTGGGTGAATTTCTTCGCATCATCAATCGCATGCAGAAATCGCGTACATCGTGTAGGCTCACACGCAGCACTAACAGCCCGAAAGAAGAACGAGAAAGCATAAAGGAGGCGAACCGCGATGATGACCTATAACAATCAGCCGCTAGGACGCTTCTTTAAGCAACTCTTCTAACAGGCTGACTTGACCATTTCCCGGGAAAGCGGCCCTGCTTATCCCGGACGTTGGTGCCAGCCGCGCGACCCGCGCGCAAACTTATAAGTCAGCCGCCCAAGCAGGCCCTTTCTCACGAACTGCGTTACGCAAACGCAGAGAAAGGCTCTTTTATGCGCCTGCACAACTTCGCCTCCATTGTTGAAGACAAGACGGTGGCGCAGGCACAACTCGTCGCTGACCTGCCCTTCGTCTACCCACACGTGGCGCTCATGCCTGATGCCCACTTCGGCAAGGGCTCCTCGGTCGGCACCGTTTTCGGCACGCTGCGTGCCGTCATCCCGGCGGCCGTCGGCGTGGACATCGGCTGCGGCATGATTGCCGTGCGGACCCACCTTACGCACGCGGATATCCAGGACTTCGCTCTCGAGGACCTGTGCACCGCGGTCGAAGACTCCATTCCACTCTCGCCCGGAAACTACAACGGTTGGATCATGGACCCGCGCACCGAGGCCCGCACGCGCGAGCTCGCGCAGCTGGCCCAGGACACCGGCGTGGACCTTAGTCATTCGAAGCACTGGCGCCAGCAGCTAGGCAGTTTGGGCGGCGGCAACCACTTCATCGAGCTGTGTCTCGACGAAGAAGATCGCGTCTGGCTGTTCCTGCACTCCGGCTCGCGCGGCGTGGGTAACAAGATTGCACAGAAGCACATCAAAGCTGCGCAGCGCCACTGCGAGAAGCACTGGATCCAGCTCGCGGACAAGGACCTGGCCTACCTCGTCGAGGGCACGGAAGAGTTCGACTCCTACATTGCGGATCTCCACTGGGCACAGCACTTTGCGCTGCTCAATCGCGATGAGATGATGGACCGCTTCCTCGACTGCGTCGCCACCTGGTCCGGCGCGGATCGCGAGAACCTCGAGCTCGAGCGCATCAACTGCCACCACAACTACACCCAGCGCGAGAACCACTACGGTAAGAACGTGTGGCTCACGCGCAAGGGCGCCATCAAGGCGGATGAGGGCGACCGCGGTCTCATCCCCGGCTCGATGGGCACCGCCAGCTACGTCGTGGAAGGCAAGGGCTACGCGCCGGGCCTTAAGTCTGCGCCGCACGGCGCCGGCCGCGTCATGTCGCGCACCCAGGCCAAGGCCCGCTTCACCGAGGAGGACCTTGCCGCACGCATGGAAGGCATCGTCTATCGTCCCGGCGCCGAGTTCGTCGATGAGATTCCGGACGCCTACAAGGACATCGACCGCGTGATGGCCGATGCCACCCAGCTCGTTGAGGTCAAGCACACCCTGCGCCAGATCCTCAACGTTAAGGGCACCTAATCTGCGCCATTAAGGGACCGTCACTTTGAGTGACTGTCCCTTTTGCGCTTTCCGATGCCTTTCCTGCAGCGTCGCACCAGCACGACGCTTTGCCTTATGTAAGGAAACGAAGCGCGTGACTACTAATGATTACTGCTTATTTATCGCGAAGGGCTGGAACCGCTCGGCCGGTCGGAGGTGAAAGCCGAGTATTAAACTGCGTCGAGGCGAGTTGGCGTTCAGCATCGTTGACCAACATGAAAACATCGTCAGCGAAGTAACCGAGAAGCCCGCCCACACCGATGACTTTCTTACGCAGAATGCCAGCGTCGGTGAGTGAATCGAGAGCATCTCGGGCCGTGCTTGTCGATGAAATCCCCAGCTCGGACTTCACGATGGGCACCGTGACCAAAGGCATGGCAGGTAGCTTCTTGAGCAGTTGGAACTCCGTCGAATTCGATTTCAATGCGCGCTTGCTTCCTTGCGCAGTGCGGTGGTGATTGACCTTGTCCATCCATTCTGCTTCTAGGGCGGCGACGCTATCCGCAAGTTCAGCTGCTTTGGTGGTGGCGACTTGTGCAGCCTTGACGAAGAAAGAGATCCATGCCAGCACGTCACCCTCGCGGAATTTCGTGAGTCCGTCGACGTAACGGTCACCGAGCGTTGCCAGAACCATACTGACGGGGAGAACCGTAGCATCGGTGAGCCCTCTGCGCTGCAAAAGCGCGTGAATCTTGGCTCGCCCCACGCGTCCATTCCCATCCGGGAATGGGTGGATGGTCTCGAACTGTGCATGAACCAGCGCTGCCTGAACGAGCGCGGCGTGGTCTGCCCCGTTGAAGTATTCAATGAGATCGTCGAGGAGTCCTGGGACTTGTACAGGAGGCGGGGGACAAAAGCCGCATCGATGGGGTGATAGTCAGACCCGCCAATCCAGTTTTGAGTAGTTCGTACTCCTTGCAAAGGCTTTTCTGCAACGAGCGCTGTCTGCATTGCAACAATGTCATCCAGGACCAGCTCGTCTTTGTAAGCTAAGTCTGCATTGATGGTGTCGAGGATGGCGACATTGCGGGCGACAGCTGTTGCGGATTCTTTGAAACCCCGAATTTCGGAATCTGATTCACGCGCGAGGATCGCCATGGCCACTTTGTCGGAGTTGGGAGCGATTCCCTCGATCCGGGAGGAAGCGACGGCCTCAGAACGGAGCAGGAGTCGCACAACTCCTTCAAGGGAGTGGGTATTGTCTCTCATCCCAAGATTGTGAATCTCCCGCTCGATGCGAACGATACGTCGCGAGAGCTCGGACGGAAGCTTCAACGACATGCTTGCGAGGGGATCGGGAACGAAAGCGTGATACTTACCTCCTTGTTTGGCGCGTCGAGAAAGACCACTGCCATCAGCGGGGATCCATTCCAATTCGCCTGTCTTTGCCACAGCTGACTCCTGTCATGCGCTTGGGGCATTGGAGATAAGACTTATCCCGGTAGATCGATATCCTAGTTTACCGGGATAGCTGTTATCCCGGTGGACTGCGAGCGCAATGCGCCAGATAACTCTTATCGTGAGCCACTGCTTTGCAGACGTGCGGTTGAAGGTGTCTCAGGTTGGGATCGACGGGCGCACCTACAATCCACATGAGTGGTTCGTCGCGCCGCTTCCCTTTTCCGGAAGCGGGCCTGAGCTCTATCTACTACTGGCTGGTCTGGCCAGCCAGTTAGCTAACGACTACACACTCGGGAATTCACCGTTGCTGCCCAGGCGCGCATCGGCGTCGAGGAGCATGGAGATTTCCGCGGCCTTGTCGGCGTCGACGAGGCCGTAGCCGTCAATCATCACCTTGGCGTCGGCGTGCGGCAGGCGGCGGCCGTCGATGACCTCGAAGAGCGGCGCGCGGCCCAACATGCCGGCCTCGAAGCGGGCGTGACCGGCGGCTAGGCGCTGCTCGGCACGCTCGCGCCAAGCAGCTGCAGCGTCAGTGCCGCGCTGCTTGGCGACGGCCTTCTCAAACACGCCCGGGTGCGCGTACACGATGAGCGCGCCGACGTGTCCGAAGCCCAGCGAGGTCAGCGCCGCGGCCTTCACGCTGCGGCCCGCGGCTGCCAGATCCAGCGGCGAACGCAGCCACACCAGGTTCTTCGCCTTCGGTGCGATGAGGGGATCGACACAGTCCAGCGAGACGTTGGCGGGGATGCGCCCGGTACGGAAGACATCGATGAGCCCGCCGGTCTGGAAGAGCGCGGCGCCGGCTTTGGAGTGGCCGGTGAGCGTCTTTTGCGAGATGACGAACATCGGCTGATCCGCGTCGCGCCCGATAGCTGGCCACAAGATGGAGTGCAGCTCGGACTCGTTCGGGTCGTTGGCGTTGGTGGAGGTGTCGTGCTTGGACAGCACCGTGACGTCGTTCGGGCTAAGGCCCAGCCCGCGCAGCGAGCGTGCGAGACGAGAGTTCTCTCGACCACGACCGGCGCCCAGAGCGCCGAGGCCCGGAGCCGGAATGGAGGTGTGGGCGCCGTCGCCGTAGGAAGCGGCGTGGGCGACCACGGCGAGCACCGGCAGGCCGAGCTCGGCCGCCAGCGAACCGCGCACGAGCAGAACCGTGCCGCCGCCTTCGCCTTCGAGAAAGCCGCCGCGGCGGCGGTCGTTGGCGCGGGAGATGAAGCGCTCGTCGATGCCCTGCGCGGTCATGGCGGAGGTCTGCGCCGTGGCGTTCATATCGCCAAAGCCCTGCAGTGACTCGACCTGAACGTCATCGATGCCGCCGGCGACCACGACGTCGGCTTTACCCAGCGTAATCTTGTCGACGCCCTCCTCGATGGACACCGCGGCCGTGGCGCAGGCGCCGATGGGGTGGATCATCGAGCCGTATCCGCCGACCAAGGACTGCATGGTGTGCGCTGCAATGACGTTGGGTAGGGCTTCCTGCAGGATGTCGGAGGGGCGGTCCTCGCCCAAGAAGCGGGAGACGAAGACCTTGTGCAGGGACTCCATGCCGCCGATGCCGGTTCCCTGCGTGGTGGCGACCTGGCCTGGGTGGACGGCCTGCAGGAGCTCGGCGGGGCTAAAGCCTGCCTGGGTAAAAGCATCGACGGCGGTGACCAGGTTCCACACGGCCATGCGGTCGAGGGAGTCCAGCATGTGGTCCGGGATGCCCCAGCGGGCGGCGTCGAAGTTGTCCGGCATCTGCGCGGCCACGGTGCGGGTCAGCGTGGCCTTGCGCGGCACCTTTGCGGTGGCGCCCTTGTGGCGGGTGACCTCCCACTCGCCGTCAGCCTCGCGGATGCTGGTGAACTCTGGGTCGGCTTCGGCGATGTCGCGGGCGAGTGCTTCCGAGCTGACGCTGAAGGTGATGTCGCGGTCCAAGAACACCGTGGTCAGGTCGATGGAGCCGCGGTCAACCAGGTGGTACTTATCGGTGAGCTCGCGGACGCCGGCGCGGGCCACGACCTCGTCGCGGAAGCGCTCGTAGATGTCCTCTTCTGCAATCTGTTCGTCAGTCTCGCCGACGAACCAGCCCGGCGTGGGCTCCTCGTGCCATGCGATGAGGCCGGTCATCCACGCGAGTTCGATGACACCGGCGGCGGTCAGCTCGCAGGAGCCGTCGCGCTGCAGGCCATACTCGGCCTCGAAGCGGGTGCGGCCGGAACCCCAGGAGCTCACCTCGCCGATACCGGCGATGACCACCATGTCGTCGAGGTCGGTGGTGATGTCGCCAAGTTCCTCAGCCAGCTGCGGCTGCACCGGGCGTGCCGGGGAAGGCAGTGCCTTGATGCGGGCGGTGGTGTTCTTGACGGCACTCTCTGCAGCGGACTGCGCAGCAGGCTTCTCGACCTCTAGGGAGGTCAGCGAGAAGCCTTCGAGACCGCCGGTGAGGTCTGCCTCGATCGGGCGTTCGGTGGCGCGGGCGCGGGACTCGGCGGAAGCTAGGTCTAGCAGCTCAGAGGAGATTTCCTCCGGCGACCAGACGTGGATGCCGGCCTTCTGCGCGGCTGGAACGAGGACGTCGTTGCCGCCCATGAGGTGAGTGCCTGCAACCCAGCCGATCTTGGCTTGCGCAAGGGTGACGCTGGCAGGCCAACCAGCCTCGACGTTCCACTTGGCCAGGATGGCGTCGAGCGCGGCCTTGACTTCGCCATAAGCGCCGTCGCCGCCGAAGGTACCGCGGTTGGGCGAGCCCGGCAGGACTACGTGGCACCGGGTGGGGCTCGGGGCCTTGACCGCGAGGTCAGAGAGGCCGCCGATGAGGCGCTCGACCGACCACAGCAGCAGGCGAGCCTGGGACTCCGTGGAGGAGCCGGCGTCTGCAAGCGAGCCGGAAACAGACGGTGCCGCGAATGGGAATGCCAAGGTTGGGGTGAGCGCTGGCTTGAGAATCTTCACCTCGTTGCCCACGGATTCGCGCTGCTCGGAACCGATCCACTCCACCAGGGAGTCCACGTCGCGGAAGCTGGTGAGGTTGGCCGGAACCAACCACAGGGCAGATCCCTGGCGGCCGTGCTCGGCGTAGAGGCGGCGGGCGAATTCCTTACGGGATTGGGTCACTCGCGATGCCGTCATGATGACGGTTGCGCCGCCTGCGAGGAGGCGCTCGACCACGGCGGTGGCAATGGAGCCCGGTGCGGCGCCGGTGACGAGGGCGACGTCGTCGGCGTAAGCGCCGCGTTCGGTGGACTCGGCGGCTGCGGCTATCTGCTCGAAGTGGGCAGAGTCGACAGCGGTGTTCCCCGAGCGTGCCCACCAACGGGCCTGTTCAGCCACGGTGGCGCCGGCGCCCTGGAAGACGGCAGGCTGCGCGAGCTCGTCGTCGGCTACGATCTCACCGAGTGCTACGCGGGCGAGGCGCTCGCGGGCGGTGGCCCAGGCGTCGTCGAAAAGCAAGGCGTGTGCCGCGTCGAAAGAAGGGGTGACGGACTTGAGCCAGCCGGAACCGAGCTCGGCCTCGACGGCCTCGATGACCTCGGTGTCTGGGGCGGTGGCCTCGGCAGGCTCGGCGACGTGGCCGAGCTGGGTGAGGACCTGGCGGGCCACGGTGGCGAGCACGCCGTTCTCACCGGTCACGGTCTCGGCGTAGGCCTCGAGAGCGGCGGAATCCACGACCCCGCCGGAGGCTCCACCTGCGGCAGCGCCCTTGGAGACACTGGCGCCGTGCGCATTGGCGACGCCCTGGACGGCGGCGTCGATAAGCTCGTGCGCCGCGGACTTGCTGGTGGCGCTGGACGGAACCGTGTTCAGGCTGCCGCCGCGGACGGAATCCTCGTCGCGGGAGCCGAGCAGGATTTCGGCCTCGACGTGGGCGACCCAAGACTCAGGCAGGCCCCAAGTGCCGGTGACGTACTCGGCCACGGCGGCGGGCTTGAGGCCTGCCGCACCCAGCAGCTGGCGCAGGCGGGCGGTGATGGCCTCGCTGAGAATAGAGCCGAAGGGGGCGTAGCTTGGCGCGGCGGTGCTAACTTTTTCGCGCAGGCTGGCGACGTCCGCGTCTGCCGCGCCGTCGATAGCCGGCACACCGATTTCGGTGGACATGTCCATCAGCAGCTGGTTGCGGCGCGAGGAAACGCCGTTGGTGAGCTCCTCGATGGTGTCGGAGTCGTTGATCTGGTCGATGCGGATCTTGTTCTGGAACGCAAAGAGCACCATGATGGCCTCGGCCGCGCGGAAGGTGAGCTCGGGGGCGGCACCTGCGGAAGGCGCAGCCGGGGCAGGACCTGCGGGAGCGAACTCGGCCGGGGCTGGCGCGGATTCAGTGGCTGGGGTGGCTGGGGCGGCTGGGGCCGATGCGGCCTCGACAGTCGGTTCCTCTGTCTCTGGGGCGGTCTCGGGCTCTGGTGCTGCCTGGACGTCCTGGAGTATGACCTGGTCTTGGTCGCGCTCGACGTTGAATACGGGCAGGTCGCGGCCTGCCACGGCCAGGGAGCGCTTGGCCAAGTTGGTCAGGGTTGGGGAGGCGGCAAGGCCGACCTCGATTAATTGATCGACCTCGTCGAAGAGCAGTTCCTGGGTCTCAATCCAGCGCACCGGGGAGGCGAACTGCCAGGACAGCAGCTCGATGAGGAGCAGGCGGGCGAGTGCCTGCGGCTCAAGCGAGGAGGCGTCGAGGCCATCGAGCTTGCCGGAAGGAGCCTTCTTTGCCACGGCGTCGACGAACTCTTGGGTCAGCTCGAAAGGCACTGCGACGAGGTTCGGCACATAGCGGCCTACAAGGGCAGAAAGATCTAGCTGTGCGGGCAGCAGCTCGTCGAGCTTTTCTGCGAAGGCTGCCACGCCATCGCGCAGCACCCGTGAGTGGAAAGGAACGTCGATGCCCGGAACCATGACGGCGGCGCGTGGATGGGCCGCCGTCGCACGGCGAATAAGCTCTTCTAGGCCAGCCTTGGTGCCGGCCACGGAATATTGCTGGCCGCGGATGTTGTAGTTGACGATTTCCAAGAACTCGCCGGTCTCCTCCGCGACGGAGGCGACGAAGGAATCGACCTCGTCTGCAGAAATTCCCACAAGGTTTGGACGCAGCGCCGCCATCGCGTACTCCGAGTTGCCCTCCGCGTCGCGCGGGACCAAGCTGCCCATGGCAGATCCGCGCGAGTAGACAATGTCGATGACCGCTTCGAGATCAAAGATATTGGCCAGCGAGGCCAGCGCTGTGTACTCGCCGAGGGAGTGGCCAGCGTACATCGCATTTGAGGCAACGGCGTCGTTTTCGCGCAGGCGCGCAGTCTGCGCATAAGCCACCACGGCCAGTGCTACCTGCGTGAATTGGGTGAGATGCAGCACGCCCTGCGGGTGGACGAAGGTTTCATCGTTGACGCGCAGGGAAGTGGGGTTGTCATCGATGACGTGTCGGATACTAAAGCCCAGCGCCGCACGGGTGTGCTGGTCGGCGCGGCGCCAAATCTCCCGCGCGGCCGGGGAAGCGGCGCGGTCCGTGCTGCCCATACCCTCGGCTTGGATGCCCTGACCCGGATAGATGTAGGCGGTGCGCGGCTGTGCAAGCAGCGCCTGCCCGCGGGAGACTACTTCGCCGTCGATGCGGCAGGTGACTTCGAGCGCGGCGTGGATGCCCTTGCGGCCGACGCGCTCGACGACGATGTCAATGACGTCGTGCAACTGAACCATTCCGTACATGGAATAGGTCCAGCCCACCACCTGCCCGTGGCGGGCCGCGAGGTGCTGCGCGGTGGCAGAAAGCCACATGCCATGAACCAGCGGAGCCTCGAGAGCCACGAGCTGGGCGGCGTTATAAGAAGTGTGGATGGGGTTGTAATCGCCCGAGACCAGCGCGAATGGGGTCATATCCTGCGGGGCAGTGACTACCGCGCGGTCGATAAAGGAGCGCGGGGTGGAGGTGATCTTGGTCGAGGATTTGCCGCCGCCCCACTCCGGAGCCGGCGTAGGTGCCGCGGTGCCGCTCGCGCGCCCACGGATGGCAAAGCGCTGGACTTGCGTAGCGACGATTTCGCCCGCATTTTCCGGGACGTCGGGGCCGTTGCGCAGTTCGAGCTCCACGGTCACGATTCGCCCGGAGGCGGATTCCTCGATGGAGGTGCACTGGGAGGTGACGTCGATGCGGCGGCCGTCGGCCAGCTGGGCGAGAGGAACACGCAGGTCCACGAGGTGATCTAGGTGCACGGCGTTGAGCAGGCCCTCGATGACTGGGTAGCCATCGGGCAGCAGGCCAGAGCCCAGCGCGGTGTAGATGGCCGGCCAGCAGGGGCCGACTAGCACATCGGGGGTGCCCACCGGCAGGGCCGTCTCAGCCACGGGCAGGCCCGCGCCGGTGACAGCGGTGTGCGCCTCCAAAAGAGAGGCAGGCAGGTGGAAGGAGTAGTGCGCGCGGCCGAAAGGCGCCTCCGCGTCGATGCTGTCTTCTTCGATGCGTGGCATCTCGTCGATGACGTCGCCTTGCTCGGCCACCGAGCCCACGCCGGCGAGGCCGCGCAGGAGCGCGTAGACGGCATCGGGCAGGCGCTCGTGGGAGACCACCGGCGAGCCGCCCGTGGACACATCGGCCGGCAAGTCCACAGGCACGGTGACCTCACGGACGTAGAAGGGGCGCTGGTTATCCGGCAGGTTATCCCAGTAGGAGTCGGCGTGAATAACAATTTCCCATTGGCCGGTCTCATCCTGGCGTAGCTCAAAAGCGGAGGCATCCATGTGGAAGGCCGGGTTATCCATCAAGTGGCCATGCCAGACCAGGGTGGGGGAAGCCTTGATGAATTCCGCGGCGTCAGCAACCGCGTGCAAGCGGGAGAAGAGGCGTTGTGGCTCTTCGCCTGTATCGCACAACTGTTGGGTGGTGGCGGCCTCGAAGCGCGCGAGCAGCTCCGCCACGGGCTCATCCTTGCGCGTGATTCCGGCAACCGACACGGGGCCCGGGATGATGCGCACTTGGTCGGCGGTGTAGCGCGGGTCCTGCGCCTGCCACAGCGTGTCTTTGCCAAACCACGTCTTGAGATCGCCGTCGATGGCAGGCACCCACGGCATGGGTTTTACATGTTTGTAGTGCAGCGAGATCCACCAGGCGGCGTCCCGTGGGGACACGCTTGTCGACGCCGCCTCCGGGTAGGTTTCCAGCAAAAGCTTTAAAGCGGCAGGGGCATCGTGGACGTCATCGATGCTTGGGAAAAGGGTGTCGATCTCGCCGTGATCCGCCGGGTTGAGGCGCGCCTCCACGCGGTGGAGAAGGTCGAAAAAGCGGTCATCCCAGGTGGGATCGACGAAGGGGTGGGCCAGCTCGACGAAGCGCTCCAGCCACTGGGCGTAGGTCATCTTCTCGACGTCGCCGAAGTAAGGCTTCGAGGTTTTGTTAAGGGCGGCGATGATTTCTGCGCGGTGGGCCGCGTAGTCCTCGGTGGACAGGGAAGTGATAAGGCGCGAGGCCGCGGCGAAGGAGTTGTCGAGGTCGTGGATATCGGCCAACAGGTGGGATTGGGAGGAGGCCACGCCATTGGTGCCGGTGCCGCGGCCGACCCAGCCGCCGTTGTCTTCTGGCGAAATGCCGGTGGTGTCTACCAGCAGCTCCTTGACCGAATCGGTGGCCTTGGCCTCTTTGGTGGCCATGGCGACGGTGCCGATGAAGACGGCGTCGACAGGCAGGCGCAGCTGACCGTAGCGCAGTGCCCACTTGCCAGTGAGATAGTCGGCGGCGCGCTGTGGAGTAGAGATGCCACCGCCCACTGCGAGCACTACGTTGTTGTGCTCACGGATTGCGGCGTAGGTCTCGAGCAGCATGTCATCGAGGTTGACCCAGGAGTGGTGGCCGCCGGCGTGGCCGTCCTCGACCTGCATGATTACCTGGTGTTCCGGGTAGGCGGCGGCGATGCGCAGGACGTCGCGAGTCTGCTGGGCGGTGCCGGGCTTGAAGGAGATATAGGGGAAGCCATCGCTGTGGAGCTGGTTCAGTAGCGAGCCTGCTTCCTCGACTTCTGGGATGCCGGCAGAAATGCACACGCCGTTGAATGAGGCGCCAGCCGCACGCGCCTTGGGCACGATGCGGGTTTGACCGAATTGCAGGTTCCACAGGTAACGGTCGAAGAACATGGTGTTGAACTGTGCCGTGCGGCCTGGGTTCAAGTGTTCTTCCATCACTTTAAGATGGGTGCGGAAGACCTCGTCGGAGTACATTCCGCCGCCGGCCATCTCGGTCCAGTGGCCGGCGTTTGCGGCGGCGGCCACGATCTCGCCGTCGGCGGTCGTTGGCGTCATGCCGCCCAGCATGATGGGCGAGAGACCCGTGAGATCGGAGAATCGGGTTTGGGTATAGAAACGGCCATCGGGAAGCTCCACCAGGCGGGGCGCGAAGTCGCGGTAATCAAGCGGCTCGGGCAGCTCCGTGCCCGGTGTGGCAAGGGCGTCGCGTTGCTCGGGCGTAGCAATCTCTACGATGACGCTGCCGCTGCCGGTGACCAGCGGCTCACTCAGGCGCGTTAGGGAAGCGTCGAGGCTGAGCAAAAACTCCGAGCCTTGTGCTTGCTTTTCAGCGATGTTTGCCTGGATAAGGCTCGGCCAATCGTGTTCTTCGACGAGAATTTCGCGCGCCAGGCCGTGGTCTGTGATTCCGCAGGCAGCTGCCCATTCTTCGGTGAGCTCGGCGGCGGCGTGAAGGCTGGGATGGTGGAAGGGAAGGGCCACTGGAAGCTCGGTGGCGTGGAGCTCGAGCTCGTCGCCGCCTACGGTCCGCTCTGTGAGAGTGGCGTTGTATTCATCCACTGCGCCTTCCAAGGCGGTGCGCGTGGCTGCGAGGTAGTCTGGGGAACCGGATAACGCGAAGGCCCGGCGGCCGTTGACCACGGCTATGACGGCATCGCCTTGGAGGCGTTCCTCCACGAACTCGCGCGTGAGTCCGCGCAGCGCCAGCATGTGCGAGCGGGCGTCGACGCTGCCGTGGCTTGCCGACGCCGCCGTTCCCATCACTAGTGCCAAGCTCAGCGCCTCCTGCGGGTCGTGCAGCGCCAGCACTCCGAGGGAGCCTTGGGAGTGGCCGAGTGCTCTTTCCGGACGCAGGCCCAGCTGCGCGAGATGCTCCACTGCGGCGATCTGCCCGAGCACGATTCCCGGGATGGAATAGGCGGGGAAGACGTCTGCGTCCTGGACGTTGTCCTCGCCGTCTATAAGTTCCTGCAGGCGGCCGAAGACGCCGGGGCAGGTTGACGCGATTTGGCGCGCGACTGGGGCGGTGGTGGTGCGGGCGGATTCGAGGAGCTCGACCAGGCGGGTGCGAACCTGTGGCTGCGCGGCGGCCTGTGCGAGTGCCTTCTGCCAGGCAGAACCCTGGCCGGCGAAGAGGATGGTGGCGCCAGTTAGGCGGTGAAGTGGTGTCAGGGATGACAAATGCATCGGGTTATTACCTCGGAGTTTTTTGGTTGGAAGAAAAAAGAGGAGAGGAAGTAAAACCGCGTTAAAGAATAGTTAGCTATAACAAAATAAACGCGATGACGACACGGTAGCTTACATAGGCGTAAGTTTGCAGCCTTATTCGCCCAAAATGTGAGGTTTTACTCAACTTTGGGGGTGGCTGGAAGAATTACAGAAAACGCTCGGCCACAGCGCGGCGGCGGAGTTTGCCCAGGCCATCGCGGCCTAGGTCTGGAACCACGATGAACTCGCGCGGGACCTTATAGCGGGCGAGCTGGCCACGGCACCACTCGCGGAGTTCTTCCTGCGTGGGCTGCGCGGCATCCGCGGGCGCGCCGGGTTGGGCGCTGGCGAGCACGATGCAGGCTACGACGTCTTCGGAGCCGTCGGGGCGAGGGCGGCCGATAACGGCGGCGTCGGCAAGCGCAGGGTGAGAAAGCAGCACCTCTTCGACCTCGCCGGGGTAGACGTTGAAACCGCCGGTGATGATGGTCTCTTTGAGGCGGGCGCGCAGGGTGATAAAGCCATCGGCGTCCTGAGTGGCGAGGTCGCCCGTGCGCAGCCATCCGTCCTGGAAAGCGGTGCGGGTGGCCTCCGGATTGTGGAGGTAGCCGGAAAAGACCTGTGGCCCGCGCACGAGTAGCTCCCCGGTGTCGGGGTCGATGCGTACCTGCGTATCCGGCATGGGGATGCCAATGCAGCCGGCGCGGCGGTGTTCGTTCAAAGGATTGCAGGTCACAACGGGCGCGGCCTCGGTAAGCCCATAGCCTTCCACGAGGAAGCCGTGGGCCTGAGTCTCCCACTGGCCGATGGTTGCAGAGGGCAGCGTCGCGGCGCCGGAGATGGCTTGGGCGATCTTCGGAAGCTCCGGTGCGGCGTCCACAATGCGCTGATAAACCGTAGGGACCGCGGGCAGCCAGGTGGGAGGGGCTGCCGCAATTGCCGCAAGGATAAGCTCTAGGCGCGGGGCAGGCACGAGGCTAATCGACGCCCCCGTGACCACACCTACCGTCAGCGACATGGTCAGGCCATAGGAGTGGAACAGCGGCAAAACCGCCATCGCTTGTGGGTGCTCCTCCGGTAGGCACCAGTGGGCCATTTGCAGTGCGTTGGCGGCGAGGTTGCCATGAGAGAGCATGGCGCCCTTGGGGGTGCCCGTGGTGCCGGAGGTGTAGAGGATGAGTGCGAGATCGTCTTTGTTTACTTCGGCCCGTGGCGTTTGCTTCTTACCCTCGGCGAGGAAATCTTCCCAGTCTGCGTCGGCGTCGATGACGTGCTCAAGCTGCGGCAACTCGCGGAAGATGCCTACCGCCGGCCCCTGTGCGATGGCTACGCGGGCGCCATGGTGGGCCACCATCGGGGTCAGTTCATGCGTGGTGAACTGGGGATTGTGCTCCACCACGGCAGCGCCCAAGCGCAGTGCCGCATAAAAGGCAATGACGTGGGCGGGGCGGTTAGCAAGCGCCAAGGCCACGAAGTCGCCGCGCTGCACGCCGCGGGCGCTCAGTGCGCTGGCGGCCCGGTTGATCTCGGCGTCGAGCTGCGCATAAGAAAGTTCTTCGCCCATATAACGCAGCGCCACCCGCTCGGGGTGCGCGGCGATGGTCTCAGCCAGTTGGCTAAGGAGCGTGGCGTTGCCGTAGTCCAACGAGGTGGGCGTCCATTCGCCGTAGAAGCGGTGCCAGGGCTGAGAAGAAGAAAACTGCATCGCTTTTAAGCTTAGCCCTGGCTGCTATGGCGGGCCTAAACCGCTAGCTGTGGTTTCCGGACTTTAGGCGCTGCAGCAGATCCGCCTGCACTTCGCGGCGGCGAATCTTGCCTAGCTGGTCTGCGGCAAGGTGCTCGAAGTGGTAGAAGGTGCGCGGCACCTTGTAACGGGTCAGGTTTTGGCGCGCGAAGTCCTTCATGCCTTCTGGGTCGAGGGCGGCGCCGTCACGCAGGATGACACAGGCGACGACGTCCTCGGAGCCGTCTGCACGCGGGCGGCCCACCACGGCGACATCGACGACGTCGGGGTGCATGCCGATGACCTTTTCGACTTCACCAGGGTAGACGTTGAAGCCGCCGGTGATGATCATCTCCTTGATGCGGGAGACGATCTTGATGAAGCCATCGGACTCCATGACCGCCATATCGCCGGTGCAGAACCAGCCATCGTGGAAGGCCTTTTCAGTGGCTTCTGGGTTCTTGAAGTAGCCCTTGAACACCTGCGGGCCGCGCGCGAGCAGCTCGCCGGGCTCGCCGTCTGGCATGGTCTCGTCAAGGTTGTCCGGGTTAGCGATACGGATTTCGGTATCGGGGAAGGGGATGCCGATGTAGCCGGGGCGTCGTGAATTGTTCATCGGATTGCCGGTAAGGACCGGGGAAGTCTCGGTGAGGCCGTAGCCTTCAACCAATAGGCCGCCGCTCAAAGACTCCCACTTCTCAACGGTCTCCGGCGGCAGCGCGGCGGCGCCCGATAGCGAGTTGTGTACGCCGGTGATGTCGACGTTGTTGGCTTCTGCAGCTTCGATGATCTTGGAATACAAGGTGGGCACGCCAGGCAGCCAGGTAGGCCGGTGCTTTTTCATGATGTCCATGATGAGCGGGATCTTTGGTGCCGGGGTGAGTACGAGCTCGCCGCCGACGTAGACGCCGAGTGCTGCGAGGAGTGTGAGGCCGTAGATGTGGAACATTGGCAGAGCGGCCAGCATGCGCTCGGGTTTATTGCCAAACTCGGGCACCCAGGCCACACCTTGTTTCACGTTGGCGCAGATATTCGCGTGGGTGATTTCCGCGCCCTTCGGTGTACCCGTGGTGCCGGAGGTGTACAGGATGATGGCGGTGTCTTCGGGGTGAATTTCGGCGTCGGCAAGCTTGGTGCCATCGCCGCCGATTGCGGTGCCGGTCAGGGTGCTCCACGGCACGGTGTTGGGCGCTGGGGCGGTGAGCTGCTCGCGCTGCTCCGTGATGGGTGGGATAGGAATGCGCAGGAGCAGCTGCTTGCTGCGCGGCATGGCCTCGGTCATGTTGACGGAGATGATCGTCTCAAGCGGGGTGGTTTCGCGCAGCTGCTCGAAGGTGGCGGTCATCTTGTCCCAGACAATGGCCACGCGGGCGGCGTGATCCTGGAAAAGGCCCTCGAGCTCGTGGGCGGTGTAGAGCGGATTGTGCTCGACGACGATTGCGCCCAACTTGAGCACCGCATAAAAGGCCGCGATGTGCTGTGGGCAGTTAGGAAGCGCCATGGCCACGCGATCGCCGGGGCGGATGCCAAAGGCCTTAAGCCCGGCCGCTGCGGCGCGAACCTGGATATCTAGCTCGTGGTAGCTTTGTTGGCGTCCAAAGAACCAGGTAGCCGGCCAAGTTCCGTGCTTGGCAAGGTTCTCGTTGTAGATATCAAGCAGGGTCTGTTCGCCGTAGTCGAGGTGGTGGTTGGTCCACTCGGCGTAGCTGGCAAGCCAAGCTTTGGACTCGTATGCAGATGGCTGGGTATCCGACATGACGTCACTCCTTTGGGGTGGCAAACAGTTTTGTTTCGGACAGTATAACCATTTTGTGAACTAAACACTTCTGTCTGCCAAACTTTTCCGTCATGCTCTTCCGGTGGGGCCGGGAAGTGGAGTCGGAAGCAGTGGCTACTGCCCAGCCTTTTCCTTCTCCAGGCGCTTGAGCAGATCGGCCTGGACTTCGCGGCGGCGAATCTTGCCCATCTGGTCCTTGGCCAGTTCCTCGAAGTGGTAGAAGGTGCGCGGCACCTTGTAGCGGGTGAGCCGCTCGCGGCAGAATTCCTTCAAGCCTTCAGGGTCGAGCGCCACGCCGTCGGCCAGGTCGATGCAGGCCACGACGTCCTCAGAGCCGTCGGAGCGTGGGCGGCCGACAACCGCGACGTCGTCAATCGCCGGGTGCGTACGCAGCACCTCTTCGACCTCACCTGGATAGACGTTGAAGCCGCCGGTGATGATGATTTCCTTGATGCGCGAAACCAGGCGGATGAAGCCGTCTTCTTCCATGATGCCCATGTCGCCGGTGCGGAACCAGCCGTCGTGGAAGGCAGCTTCGGTGGCCTCAGGGTTGTTGAGGTAGCCCTTGAATACCTGGTGGCCGCGGGCGAGGACCTCGCCCTCGACGCCGTCGGGCTGGGTTTCGTCGAGGTTGTCCGGGTTTGCGATGCGGATTTCGGTATCCGGGAACGGGATGCCCACGTAACCTGGGCGGCGATCGGTGCTCATCGGGTTGCCCACGATGATGGGGGAGCACTCGGTTAGGCCATAGCCTTCAACCAGCAGGCCGCCGGTGTATTCTTCCCACTTTTCCACGGTATCGACAGGCAGGGTGGAAGCGCCGGAGAAAGCCGCGCGCACGCCCTTGATGTCAATTTTGTCTTCCTCAGCTGCCTTCACGATGCGCTCGTAGAGGGTCGGCACGCCCGGAATCCACGTCGGGGTGTGCTTCTTCATCAAGTCCATGATGAGGGAGATGTCCGGCTTCGGGATGATGACCAGTTCGCCACCGATGAGCGGCTGTAGGATGACGTTCATGACCAGGCCATAAGCGTGGAAAAACGGCAGCGCACACAGCATGCGCTCTGGCTTATCGCCCAGGCCAGGGACCCAGTGCTTGCCCTGCAGAATCACGGCAAAGAAGTTGCCGTGGGAAAGCTGCGCGCCCTTTGGCTGCCCCGTGGTGCCGGAGGTGTACATGATGACCGCCACGGTGTCCTTGGTGATGTCCTCCGGTGTCTTGACGTCGCGGCCGTCGCCGCCAATCGCGTTGCCGATGAGGCTATCCCAGGTCACGGTGTTCTTTGCGTGGGTAGAAAGCTGCTCGCGCTTGGACTTTAGAAATGGCAGGTACTTCAGCGCCAGCTTCTGAGTCGTTGGCATCGCATCGATCATGTTGATGGAGATGACCGTCTCAAGGTTCGTGGTGCCACGCAGCTTCTCCAGGGTAGAAGCCGTCTTGTCCCAGGCAATTGCGATGCGGGCGCCGTGATCTTTGAACAAACCCTCCAGCTCGTGCGCAGTGTAGAGCGGGTTGTGCAGCACGGCGATGGCGCCGAGCTTCAGGATGGCGTAGAAGGCCGCAACGTACTGCGGGCAGTTCGGGGCGACGATGGCCACTTTGTCACCTGGGCGCACTCCAAATGCCCGGAGGCCGGCGGCCGCGCGGCGAACTTGGCGGTCGAGCTCAGCAAAAGTCTGGGTCTTGCCAAAGAAGTACGTCGCGGGCTTATCCGGGTTGATTGCCAGATTGTTGTCGTAAATGTCGAGGAGAGTGGTGTCTCCGTAGTCAAGGTGGTGTGGTGTCCACTCTGGGTAGAACTGGAGCCACTCCTTGTTGTCGATTGCCGACATGGGGAATTCAGCACCTTTCGGTTACGTAAATTTTAGCACGGGCCAGTATAGCCATGAATAGGGAACGCTAGACTGTGTGGATATGCGCATCGCGATGATTTCTCTGCATACTTCCCCTATCGAGCAGCCCGGTTCCGGCGATGCCGGCGGCATGAATGTCTACGTTCTTAATATCGCGCGGCAGCTGGCTAAGCAGGGAGTAGAGGTCGATGTCTTTACCCGTGCTACCCGGCCTAGCCAGGGGGAAGTCGTCGAGGTTGAAGAGCGCCTCCGGGTTATCAATATCGTGGCCGGCCCGTATGAGGGCCTTGATAAGGAAGACCTTCCCACGCAGATGATCGCCTTTGCCGGTGGCCTGGTGCAGTTCGTGAAATGCTTTGGGCTGGAATATGACCTTATTCATACGCACTACTGGCTCTCCGGCCAGGTGGGCTGGCTGCTGCGCGATCTGTGGGGCGTGCCGCTGGTGCACACTGCTCACACTTTGGCGGCGGTAAAGAATGCCCACCGCACCGCGGACGATACGCGTGAATCGGAAGCGCGCCGCATCTGCGAGCAGCAGTTGGTCGATAACGCTGACCTGCTCGTTGTGAACACGAAGCAGGAGGCGCAGGATTTGGTCGAGCATTACGACGCCGACCCTTCCCACATCAAGGTGGTCTCGCCCGGCGCTGACGTTGAGCTGTTTACTCCGGGCACCAACCGCAACACAGAGCGTTCGCGCCGCGAGCTGGGCATTCCGATTCACACCAAGGTCGTGGCCTTCGTGGGCCGCCTGCAGAAGTTCAAGGGCCCGGAGGTTCTCATTCGTGCAACCGCTGAGCTCATTGAGCGCGATCCTTATCGCAATATCCGCGTGCTGTTCTGCGGTGGCCCATCGGGGGTGAACTCGACGCCGGAATACTACCAGAACCTGGTGCACAAGCTGGGGCTTTCCAAGCACGTGCGCTTTCTAAGCCCGCGTCCGCCGGAGGAGCTGGTCTCCATTTACCGCGCGGCCGATCTGGTGGCGGTGCCCAGCTACAACGAGTCCTTCGGGTTGGTGGCTTTGGAGGCACAGGCCTCCGGTACCCCCGTCATCGCTGCGCGCGTGGGTGGCCTGTCCATCGCTGTGGCAGATGGAAAGACCGGCGAGCTCGTCGACGGCCACTCCCCCGAGGCTTGGGCGGATGCCTTGGAGCACTTGCTTGACGACGACCCGCTGCGCATCAGCATGGGCGAAGCCGCCGTCAGCCACGCCGCGAAGTTCAGCTGGGCTGAATCCGCCAACGTTCTTGCCCGGATCTACGAGGAAGCCCTGCACATCGAGGTCCCGGATTGCCATGCGCGCCGGGCAATTGGTTACTAAGTAGCGGGAGAAAAGACTTGATGTCTAAAGGCATGACTTTTCTGCGCACTCTCCGCTTAGGCGATGTGCTGCTTGCGGGCTTGGCCGTGTTACTGGCGCTCTTGTACACCCTGGTACCGGGGCCGCTGCCTATGGAGATCCACATCGTGCAAGCTGTGGTTTCGTGGGCCTTTGTCCCGTTCTTTCTCATTTGGCGGTCGCGGCCTGTCATTGCTCCGGTAGGGATGATTTTCTGTCTAGGGGCATGGGCAATTACCTGGATGCTGGCGCTCCCGACGAATTCTGGATTCTCTCCGTGGTTGGTTGCTGCTCCTTTAGCTGTTTATTCTTCTGCGCGTTTATGTGAAGAACGGTGGATTCCAAAGGCTATTCTCGGCGCAACGTTCGCTGGCACTTTCGCTTCGCCGTTCATGTGGAAGCTGCAACTAGACCTGACCGAGCGATACCGAAGCGGAACGGATTTTCTATTTACTTTCCTTTTCCACTGGCTACTTTTGTTACTCGTTTATGTAGTTGCGGTGCGTTTGCGTGACAAGGAGGTGGAACGGCAGGCGCGACAGCGTGAAG